>JBILGQ010000131.1:0-4142 GCA_044350955.1 Candidatus Marinamargulisbacteria bacterium
TGCGGGATTTATTTGCACAGGCTAAAAAAAGTCAGCCCGCATTAATTTTTGTTGATGAAATCGATGCTGTAGGGCGTCAACGTGGCGCTGGTTTAGGGGGTGGGCATGATGAACGTGAACAAACTTTGAATCAGTTATTAGTTGAAATGGATGGCTTTAATCATAATGAAACGGTGATTGTCATTGCGGCTACAAATAGGCCTGATATTTTAGATCCGGCTTTGTTGAGACCAGGTCGTTTTGATAGGCAAGTAGTTGTTGATAAACCTGATATAAAAGGCAGGAAGCAAATAGTAGACATTCATTCTAGAAAATTAAAATTGAATGCAACCTGTGATCTAGACATGGTAGCAAAGCGAACGCCCGGTTTTACTGGTGCTGATTTGGCTAACTTAATGAATGAAGCGGCTTTGTTAGCTGCCAGAGCAGGTAAACAGGAAGTCTCAGAAGTTGAGCTTGATGAAGCGATAGAGCGTGTTATGGCTGGGCCTCAGCGTAAATCGCGTTTAATTTCTGAAAAGGAAAAAGATATTGTGGCTTATCATGAGTTAGGGCATGCAATTGTTGCAGTAGAATTAGCAGGAACAGATCCTGTTCATAAGGTATCTATATTGCCTCGTGGCATGGCTTTAGGGTATACGCTTCAGGTTCCTCAAGAGGATAAACATTTAATTAGCAAAACAGAGATAGAAAATACTATTAAAGTATTAATGGGTGGTCGTATTGCGGAGGATTTAATTTTTAATGAAATTACTTCGGGAGCATCTAACGATATAGAACGCGCTACCTCTTTAGCCAGACAGTATGTATGTAAGTTTGGGATGAGTGTTTTAGGCGCTCGTCAGTTTGGTCAATCGCAACAACAGGTGTTTTTAGCCAAAGATTTTTCGAATCATAATGCCGATTATTCTGATTCTATGGCAAAAGAGATAGACCAAGAAATGAATACTTTATTGAAAGCCTGTTATGGGGAGGCAGAGAGAATTTTAAAGGAAAATAAAGACGTTATGATTGCAATGGCAACGATTTTAAAAGAGAAAGAAGTTCTTGAAGGTAACGAATTTATTTCTTTATTTAATGAATTAAAACCTGAGAGGGGCATAACAAAAACAATTTAGCGGGATGTGGCGCAGCTTGGTAGCGCACTAGTATGGGGTACTAGGGGCCGCTGGTTCGAATCCAGTCATCCCGACCAGTCTTTAGAGATAGAAAAAGAGAGAGTTAGTATGAAAGATTCAAAATTATCCTTTGTTATATTTCAACAAAAATTCGGTAAGAGTTATTCTTTTTCAATTTCTTATTTTGCTTTGTCATTAATGGCTATGTCTGTTGTGCTTAGTATTATTGCTGTAGGTGTGGGAGTTTATTTTTCTTTTAGTGCTAATTATATGAAATCTGCCTATGTCACCTTGCAGAAAGAAAGTGGTCAACAAGAAAATTATATTAAGAGGCTTGATGAACAATTTGTAGGAGTTCAAGATCAATTAATTAGTTTGATTGAAACAGAAGAACGTTTGGAAGCTCTTTTAGGTAAGGCTCACGTAAAAAAAAAATCGAATTTTACCCAAAACTAGCTGAATTTCAGAATAATATAAAGGGTATTGAGAACGTATCTAAGGGAGACAAGCAAGTTCTAGGAAAGAAGATGAACTTTATAGTCGAGAACTTAGAGCTATATAATCAACTATATAAAAGTCATTTAGAACTCGCTCAAAATATGAAGCGGCGTTTTGATTTTACTCCATCAATTTCTCCTCTCTATGGTACACGTATGTCGAGATATGGCTGGCGTACACATCCTATTTTAGGTAGTTTTCGCTTTCATAAGGGGATTGATATTTCGGCTAGCACAGGTGCTCCAATTCGTTGCACAGCGAATGGGGTAGTAGAATTTGCCGGCGTATCAGGAGCTTTTGGAAATGTTGTAGTAGTTCAACATGGCTATGGCTATCGTACGGTATATGCGCATTGTTCTCGATTATTGGTGAATCACGGGGATTCTGTTAAAAAGGGCCAAGTAATCGCTTTAGTTGGTTCAACAGGGATGTCTACTGGGCCGCATTTGCACTACGAAGTTCGTAAGTGGCAAAACTCATTAAATCCGCAACAATTTCTGAATTTAGATATGTTTACAGCCAGAGATAGAGTATGGTAGTTTAGTGCCATGGGAAACAAAAGTTTTTTTCGTAATGATATTGTAAATACGGTGATTGGTGAGGACTCGGCTGTGAAGGGAGTTATTCATTCACAGAGATCTTTGCGTATTGAGGGTAGCTTTGAAGGCGAAATTAAGGCCCAAGGCGAGGTTTATATTGGCATAAATAGCTGTGTGAAAGCCAGTATTTTCGCTCAGCATATTATTATTGCTGGTGAGGTTATTGGTAACATAGAAGTGATTAAGAGTTTAACGATTTTAAAGACTGGTAAAGTGTACGGAGATATTTCAGGAGATCAGCTTAATATTGAAGAAGGCGCCATATATAAAGGCAAAGTCAATATGGATGTGATTTCGTCTAAAAACAGCATTGAGGGCGAGTTTCAATTAAAAACATAGGTACTTGTTATTCCTGTGCCACACCTATCGGGCATTTGGGAGATGTCTCTTCGCGATTGATTGAAACACTTCAGTCTGTTGATTTAATTGTGGCTGAAGATACCCGTGTTAGCAAACGCTTGTGTGACGTTTTTATGATTAAGACGCCAGTTATTTGCCTGAATGCTCATAACGAGAATCAGCAGAGTAAAAGTTTGATTGTACGCTTACAGGCCGGAGAAAATATTGCTATTGTTAGTGATGCCGGAACACCTGGCATTTCAGATCCTGGGGCCCATTTTATTTCTGACTGTGTTAGTGCTGGTATTTTGGTGATTCCTATCGCGGGGCCAAGCGCTGTATCTACTTTGTTATCAGCGTCTGGCTTTGTGGCGGATCATTATATTTTCGCTGGGTTTTTTCCGAGAAAAGAAAGTGAAGCGCTTGATTTACTGGGTTCTTTTAGCCAAAATTGGCCGCTTGTTTTTTTTGAGTCTCCAAAACGTTTAATGAAGACTTTAGAATTTTTTGATAGGCATTTTCCGCAGGCGTCTTGTGTTTTCGGGAAAGAATTGACAAAGAAATTTGAAACAATTTTTTACGGATCTCCTAGCGTGGTGTTAACGCAAGTTCAGACTAAACTTGTTAAAGGGGAATGGTGTTTTGCAGTGCGATTAAATAAGATAAAAGAAGATACTGTAAATGTGCGTCTGGTTCAACAATTGAAAGAGTTAGGACTGAGTCAAAAAGATATTATCTCGGTATGCAAAGAATTGGGTTGGTCAAAAAATCAAGTGTATGATCTGTCTTTAAATAAGGAGGAGAAACGATGATTCGTGTCATTATTTTATTTAGTTTATTCCTGTTGAATACGCTTTTATTTGCGGTTGAGTATCGAGAGTTATCGTTTAATTCTTTAAAAGGGTGGTCAACACATGATCCTATTCCTGCATTGCAACAAATGAAAAAATCCTTGTCTTATTATAGTAAAACGGGTGTTTACAAGACGGTTATTCCTGATTTAAAAAAGTTAAATTTAGATACTGTGACGCCTGCTCAAGCTCGTTCATTTGTTGAACGGCATTTTAAAGCAGTTCAATTAATAGAATCGCATAATAAAAATTTGGTAACCGGGTATTATGTGCCTACTTTTAAAGCATCAAAAACTCGAACAGATCAGTATAATGTCCCTGTTTATAAAAATCCTAAATCTAAGAATTTAGAGCATCGTGTAACCCGCGAAAAAATTATGAAAGGGGCCTTAGATTCAGCTAATTTAGAGTTGGCTTGGGTTCGGGATATAGAAGAATTATTTAATTTGCAAATGCAAGGATCGGGAATTTTAGAGTTTGAAAACGGCGATATTTTACATGTGAATTATGATGGAGGAAATGGCTTTTCATATAGTTCTATCAGTCAGTACATGATAGATAAGGGGTATATTAATAAAAATCAACGAAATGCCGATGCTGTTTATGAGTATTTGCGCAAGAATCCTACGAGACGTGACGAAATTTTATATCACAATAAATCGTTTACTTTTTTTAAGACTAACGAGACCAACAAAGTTACAGGCGCTCAAGGCGTTGAATTGATGCCGTTTCGGTCT
>JBILGQ010000132.1:0-4119 GCA_044350955.1 Candidatus Marinamargulisbacteria bacterium
TGTCATGCGGCAACGACCAGACGGACAGCTCATTATTGATTTTCATCGTTTTCATGACACTCAAGCGTTACCTTAATCAGGCCTCCACTAGGCCACCAAAACAATGACTCTATCGCGAAATACCCAACTGATTTTAGGGTTTGAAACCTAAGTCCATTAGGTATTTAGGTACGGGTTCTGTTATTTGACTTTGTCTTGGATCTCGTAGAAGATTTTCTGTAATACTATTAACAATTTTTTCTTCGTTCACTTGTAAATAGGCCAATAACTCTGTAGTTTGATCGTCTTTTATTATGTCTCCATTTTCATCAGAAATAATTCCATGAAAAGGTTTTAATACAGAATAATAAAGCGCTGCATGCACATTTCCGACATAGCCTTCTTCACCAATTTTAAACTCTGTATCTTTTAAAAGCCTTGTAGCCTTCGTCGCGGCTTTTTGAAGAATGCTTTTAAAAAGATCTGTATCAAAAACAGTTCCTGTAAAAACATCCACGTTAGCAACTTTCTTCCATTCCCTTGCAACAATTGCTCTACTAAGAAATGGCAAAAACTTTAGAATAAAACCACATTGTTCAAATTGTATCGATTGAAGACCAATCACTCCACTATTATTCTTATAGCCTATCAATAACGAAAAAATGGCTGAATTCATAACAGATAATTCATCTTTTCTGTTTCCAAAACAACACTCTTTTAATCTATCATATACATGATTAAATAGCGTGTTTATTCCTGCATCATCGGGTTGATCAATTTCTGTACTATCTGTGCTAGATATAGAATCGGGGATGGCAGTTTCTTCTTTCCAAGGAAACTTTTCAGAAAAAGCAGTATTAGCAATATAAGCTGACTCATGAGAAGTGAACCCCATATCATTTAATTTTTCGGCACTATAATAAGACTTAAACACTGAATAAGGGGCCCTAAAAAAACAATACTCACATCCAGGTATAACAACATCCCCTAAGCTAGGGTTACCAACCTCAATACTGTGTTGGCCAAACACGTCGTTTATCTCTTGTATAATTTTTTTTATATTCTGCAAATCTTTATCTTCTAAATACACGCATACCTCTTTCCCATCCAAGTTATGTTGTAATGTTATTGCATCTATATTTATATTTTCAATCGAGGCAACTTTAAAGCTATGGATGCCATATTTTTGTAGAATTGGCGCTAAAAGATTCACTGCTTTTTTAAAGTTACCCCGTATATTTCTATTTAAAGAGATGTGAAATTTATTATCATGATTTCGACTTGGTTGAGTATCGATTTTTTGGAACTGTCTCCAATGCTCATTCTCCTCTATATTATAGCCACAGTCAGTTGCAAGCCTACGGAAATTTTTAATTTCTAACTCTAGTTCAACTTTAGCTCCGCCGCCTCCAAACATAACCTCAATTAATTTATCTTTGATAAACTGAGGATGCAATCTTTGAGAAACCAAATCACCAGCGTGATTAATTTGAGTAGCTATAAGAGCTTCTATAATTCCTCTTTTTTCATCATCAGGCAGTACTCTATCACTTATTGCTGTTTTAAAAAAATTATTTAAAACCCTTGCATAACCATTGATTAACTCATTAAAAGCGACTGATTTCTCTTGTTCGTCTTTAAAAATACAGCTATCTAACATCCTTACTGCAGTACAAAAAGTCGCATGGGCGTTTAATAGATAGTCTTTATTTGGGGTGCTTTCAAGCTCGCCTGGTTTTAATGGTTGGTCAAGCATTAAATTAAATTCATTTAACTTTAGGTCTAATAGGTCTGAATTTAATCGACTTACTGCTAAATTATCATCAATAGGGCAAAGATGTAATGTTACCTTGCTTATATTAATGTTATTTTTATGAGACTCAAGCAAGCGTTGTACCATAGCCAGACATGCATGATCAGCCATTACAACAATGTGAGAAGGTTTATTATTTAATAATGAACGAAAGGGATGAGAATAATGCTCAGAAATTTCCTCAACCAACTCTTGCGATGCATTTTTCCCATATACTCTACTCCTGATATCATCAAGCAATGTTCTGCGCTCAATTCCATTAGCATGTCTAACTACTGATCTTGCAAATGCAGCTTTCTTATAATTCAAAAAGTCTCTCAGTACTTTTTTATTGATATCATCATCATCAGTCACAAATCCCACGAGCAAAGTTTTAGGCTTCCAGTGAAAATTACCATAAGATACAGGGTCTGCATCCATTCCTGCATGCGCTCCTTCAACTACATTTTTATGCAATACATTTTTCAAAAAAGCCGCCGCTAACTGCGATCTGTTTTCACCACTATTACACACACACAACACCTCGTCACGTGCATTCATACTTGATGTATCTATGCTTCCGTATGTAATTGTAACCCCTAAGTCTTTAAGTTCCTGTAATTTTCTAGCATAAACACCTTTAATTGCTTGTGATAGTTGTGGCAAGTTTTTCTGTCTATCATTGAATGTTTTAATAATAGCTTCGTCTTCAATCAACCAATTATCATGCTCATTAACTAAATTTAGCACATGCTTTCGAAGAACAGGCTCTGTAGCTGATTTCAGAATTTCTTTTAATCTATTCGCATCGAGCCATTTAGGTAAAATTTGGCGGTTGTTTTGTTCTTCTAAACGAGAATCAACTAACAAATCAATAATAATGTCTCTTCTAGACTGAGATAAATTACCATTATAGTTCAACAATAGTTCTTTAAGTACTTTTGCTTGTAACTTTATAATTTTTCTTATAGCTTCCTTTTTTTCTTCTTCTGTTAACGTAATATTATCTAAAAGCCGTAATGCAAAGCAGAAAGTTGCGTGTGTGTGGTATAGTTGGTCTTCTGTATCTACTGTATCAGGGAAATTATCTGTATAAGTCGCTTTTGTTTTACTGGCTTTAAATGTTATTCCTAGATTTAGTAATTTTTCTTTAAAATTATCACTACTAACAGTATTTATATCATCTGGAGTATTGCAGAAATGCAGAGTTGTTTTACTTAAATTTATATCTGGATTAGATTGAAGCAGACCATGCAAACGTATAACTGTGTCGCGATTTGCCACATCTGCCAATCCTATTCGATGACAGGCCTTACCATTATGCAATTCTAAAAATTTTTGGGTATAATAATTTTTCGCTTGTTGAGCTTTAATTTTAACTGCTTCTAAATCAGCCTCTATTTTTTCATATGAAAGATCCTGCTCAAGCTCTCTTAACTCATCGCTATCGGCAAATGCTACAACTTCGCGATTAAACAACCTAGTTTTAGCTTCTTTTTCGGTACTATGGTCTTTATTTAAACTCTTTAATAGAGCTATACATCTGTTTCCTTCTGTAAAATCGCCAGCTGTAATAAAAGCAGCTCTATCAATCTCCACAACAGGGTCAAGCGATTGCATACTTCCATGGGCGCCAGGAACAACTTTTTTAGCTAAAACTTTTTCTAAAATAGCTGCTATAGTTTGAGAACGATTTTCGCCCATTTGACACATTGTCAACACGTCTTCATCTTCTTTAATTGCTGAGGCATCAAGAGAACCAATCTTAAATGTAACTCCGGCTTTTATAAGATCAGTAATCATAGCCATGTAAGCTGCTGTGTTTTTTTCTATAGATCGGTCTGAATCACTAATATCTGCCACATAATAATCACTAGCTTTGAGCCCTTTTGAAAACAAAGAATCAAACACAACTTCAGGACTAATCGTTTCTTTACTTCCGCCACCCCCACCTGCTGCTACTGGAGCTGGAGCTACTGCTTGTGGTTGTTGTTGAACTGGTACCGCTGGGACCGAGACTTCTTTAGTTCCACCGCCCGCTGGAGCTGGATCTGAGTTTAGAGAAGGCGCTGGAGCCGGAGCTGGTTCCGGAGCTGGGGCTGGAGCTAGAGCTGGAGCTGGGGCTGGAGCTAGAGCTGGAACTGGAGCTGGGGCCGGAGCTGGGGCTGGAGCTAGAGCTGGAACTGGAGCTGGGGCCGGAGCTGGTTCCGGAGCTAGGGCCGGAGCTGGGGCTGGGGCCGGAGCTGGGGCTGGAGCAGGGGCCGGAGCTGGGGCTGGGGCCGGAGCTGGGGCTGGAGCAGGGGCCGGAGCTGGGGCTGGGGCCGGAGCTGGGGCTGGAGCTGGGGCCG
>JBILGQ010000133.1:0-4118 GCA_044350955.1 Candidatus Marinamargulisbacteria bacterium
TTCTACAGTCTTTAACTAATACGAGTATTAACTATCTGAAAAATCAAATTAAACACGGTGTAGATGCTGTTCAAATCTTTGATACCTGGGCAAATTTATTAACAGAATCAGAGTACTTAGAGTTTTCGTTTCCCTATATCAAACAAATAGTCACCGCATTAAGCAATGAATCGGTTCCTGTGATTGTATTTTCAAAAAACATGACAAACACAAGTACACACTTAAGCACTTTGCCATTATCGGTATTAAGCGTTGACTGGGAATCTGATATTAGACAGTTAAAACAACGCTATCCAAACTTAGCCATTCAGGGCAATTTAAACCCACACTTATTACTCGATGATATCGAAGCTGCAAAACACTATAGCCGAGAATTGATAAAAGATATGAAAGAAGTTCCCGGCTTTATATTTAATTTAGGACACGGCATATTGCAACACACGCCGCTAGAGAATGTTCAAGCGATCATTGATATCGTAAGAAACTAGATTCGCTTAATAGGTCATTTTAACAACGCCGCCAAGTATACGGCACTGACAGCCTAAACGTTTTGCCCCTTCCATTCCTAAATCTTCTTCTTCTTGGTTTATCTCTGATAAATTTTCCATTCCACCAAGAACTTCTACCTCACAGGTACCACACACACCATTACTACAACCAATCGGAACACCGGCTTGTTCGATGTAGTCTAAAATATTTTCTCCATCTTCAATTTCTATCTCTTCTTCATTTAAAAGTAATTTTGCCATGATTTCTCCTTATTAGGCTGTTTTTATTAATTCTTTTTGATATTTTTTTTCAAAATTAGACATAAAGTTTACTAACGCTTGTACACCTTCTACTGGATGTGCATTATATATGGAAGCACGCAATCCGCCAACTGATCTATGCCCTTTTAATCCGTCTAAGCCGGCAGCGGTTGCTTCTTGAACAAAAATCTTTTCTAAATCCTCACCCGCTTTAATTCTAAAAACCACATTCATTAACGAACGATCGGCTTGGTTTTGAATAGGACTATAATAAAAATCGCCCGTATTAATCGCCTTATATAAAATGGCTGCCTTTTCTTGGTTACGCTTTTCTATAGCACTTACCCCACCTTGATCTTGCATCCAATCCATCACCATAGACAAAATATACACAGGGAATGTTGGGATCGTGTTATACATCGAATCAGTTGATATAAACGAGCGATACTGTAACATAGAAGCCAAATTATGACTGGCACGCTCGGCCAAATCTTTTCTTATAATTACCAATGTTATACCTGCTGGACCAATATTTTTTTGTGCACCCGCAAAAATAAGCCCAAACCGAGACACATCTACCGGACGCGACATAATATCTGATGACATATCACAGACCAAAGGCACGTTTCCGGTATCAGGAAATTCTGTCGCCTGTGTACCAAAAATTGTATTATTCGAACACATATACACAAACGATGTAGACTCTTGATCAATTTTAATATTTTTTAAAGAAGGCAATTCTAAAAAGTTTTGTTCTTCAGAACTTGCGATAACCTCTACGTCTGTTTCTTTTTTGATTTCTTTTAAAGCTTTTTTTGTCCACTCACCAGAATTTATTAACAATACTTTTTTGCCGTCTTGTTTTAAATTCATAGCAGTCATAGAAAACTGTAAACTGGCTCCGCCTTGTAAAAACAAGATTTCGTAATTATCTGGTACATTTAACAGTCTTTTAACGCCTGCTTTTGCATGAGCAAGAACCGCTTCGAATGTTTTTGAACGATGAGACATCTCTATTAGTGACATCCCTTCATTATTATAATTCAAAAACTCTTGTTGTGCTTTTAATAACACTGATTCGGGAAGTGTTGCTGGCCCGGCGCTAAAATTAAATACACGTTTTGTCATAATCTCTCCTTTAAACAGTAATTATACGAATAGAGTTAATGCCATTAGACTGCCCTATTGGTATTCCGGCAGTTACAACGACTTTATCTCCTTTTTTTAACAACTCTAACTCTTTGCATTTTTTGACAGCCATATTGATCATATCTGTCCATTTGGCTATTTGATCAAATGATTTTGGCATCATCATAGACGTTACGCCACGATACAAACTCATGCATCTATAAACCTCTATTGAATCTGTTGGCGCAATAATCGGTAGTACTGAATTTATTTTTGAGGCAATTAAGGGTGTGTTTCCAGACGAGGTAAAAGCCATAATGGCAGTTGCATTATTCTCTTCGGCAATCTGATTCGCTGCTTTACAAAACGATGTTACCGTTGTGTCGCATTCGAAAATATTTTTATAAACATATTCTTGCCGTTTTTTCATATCCATTAAATCTTTATCGGATTCTTTGCAAATTTGCGTCATTACTTTTACTACATTGACGGGATCAATTCCAACCGCCGTTTCAGCTGATAACATCACCATGTCACAACGATCATATATCGCATTAGCCACATCAGATACTTCTGCGCGTGTTGCCGTATTCGACTGAATCATACTTTCTAACATCTGTGTCGCAACAATAACTGGCTTAATATATCTATTACATAATTTAATAATACGTTTTTGAACAACTGGTACTTTTTCAACACCAATCTCAACACCTAAATCGCCCCGCGCTACCATAACAGCATCAGAATGTTTTATAATATCTTCTAAATTATCTACGGCTTGTTGGCGCTCTATTTTAGAAATAACCTTTAATTTTTCGCCACCATTTTCTTTTAAATACTGTTTAAACGTTATCAAGTCATTTGCTGATGACGCAAACGAAAGAGCCACATACTCGATACCTAAACCAATCGCCGTGATAGCGTCTTTTTTATCTTTTTCTGTAAAGGCTGTCATCGAAAGCTTAGAAGCAGGCAAGTTAACCCCTTTATGATTCGAGACTACACCTGTTGTTGTAATCTTACAAAGAGCATAATCTTCATGAACTTCTTCAATAATCCCTTTTATTTTCCCATCATCAATAAATATAGGGTCATTGACTTTTATATCTTCTAAAAAAAGTGGGTAATCGACATAAAAACTTTTGGCAGATCCTTCTTGCTTTTTCACGGTAATTTTTACATGACTATTAAGTTTCAACAGTGTTTTGGGCTCTTTAAATGTACCTACACGTATTTTTGGACCTTGTAAATCAAGAAATATACCAATGCAATACCCCTCGTCTTTCGAAATTTTTCGAATGCGCTTTACAGTGGCTTTTAACGTTTCCGGATCACTAGTATGAGAGGCATTTAAACGAATAACGTTTACGCCTTCTTTAAAAAGATTTTCTAAAACGCCTTTCTTTTCACAAGCAGGCCCGTAAGTAGCAATGATTTTAGTTTTCTTAACAAAGGCTAATTTTTCTGACATATTTTGAGATTTTATCATATAGAATGCCAAGACTAAATAAGCAGTTCAATCAACATAGGACACTTATTTTTCATGAATAATGCGTAGCTCTTTTTAAATGAAGAGATCTCTGAAGCCTGCGCATAGTCGATACTATACAAATCGGCAATAGATTTAAAGTTAAGGTTATGAGGCATTTTAAAATAATTTTCGAATAACTCTGTTTCATTTTTTATCGCCAGCGTCGAAAAAATTCCTCCCCCATTATTATTCAAAATTATTATCAACAAGGGCAGTTTGTACTTTGCCATAAAATAAAAGCCGTTGCTATCATGCAACGACGACATATCTCCGTTCACAAGCACAGTACAGACCTGGCTTTGATAACAGACCCCAGCCGCAGTAGATACAACCCCATCGATGCCACTAACGCCCCTGTTTGCCTGTATAGTTAACTGTGTTGATCGAGAATTAAATCTGTCATTAAATTGACGTATAACCAAAGAATTCCCCAAAAATAAATTATCTCCGCAAGACTCTGACAAACACTGCATAAATTCTTCTTCTAAATTAGCCGCTATTTTGACTTGGGTTTTACTTATTATTTGTTGCTCTACACGTGCAGCATAGCCTCTGTCGCAGCCTAACTCAGATAAACAGGGCATACAGTCGTCGATAGACAAGTGACACTGTAAGGCAGCACATTTTAAAAAATCTTGGCTTTCTTGAAAATCGTGTATCAAAATAACTTGATTAGTCTTACTTAATAAAGCCTGCACTTTTTTAGAAAT
>JBILGQ010000134.1:0-4105 GCA_044350955.1 Candidatus Marinamargulisbacteria bacterium
CGAAGCCTTTTGGTTTTTGAATTTCATCTTTAGCTATATAAACTCTTTTACTCGGCTTAGAAATACGTCTTAAATTCTTAAGAATAGGAGAGGTATCCTTTTTATATTTTAACTTTATTAAAATGATTTGCTTTGAATTCTCATCTTTATCAATTTTAAAAGATTCTACAAATCCGTTTTTGAAAAGAATTTCGCATATGCTATACTTAAGTTTTGAGTAGGGTATTCTAACTTCAGCATGTCTTTGCGCTAACGCATTTCTAATTCTAGTAAACATATCTCCAATAGGGTCTGTTAACACTTTATATATCCTCCTATCTTTTTACCAAGATGACTTTGTCACGCCTGGTAACTTGCCATCACTGGCTAAATTTCTAAAACATATTCTACATACACCAAAAAATCTAAGAAACCCTCTCGGTCTTGAACAAATACTACATCTATTAGTGTACTGAATCGTTCCTTCTTTTTCTTTATTTTTTATTACTTTACTTTTTTTTGCCATCAGTTTTCCTCTTAATTCTTCCTAAAAACCATTCCTAAAGCTTTTAGTAATTCATATGCTTCTTTATCAGACTTCGCTGTTGTTACAAATGTAATATCAAAACCAAAAGTACCTTCATTATCAGCATCTTTAATTTCAGGAAATGTAGCATGATCTTTAATTGATAAAGTAAAATTACCACGCCCATCAAAAGATTTAGGATTCACACCACGAAAGTCACGAATCCTTGGTAAAGCAATAAAAAATAACTTGGTAAGAAAATCGTACATGCTATCATTTCGTAAAGTTACCATACAACCAATTACTTGTCCTTTTCTAATTTTAAAATTAGAAATAGCCTTTTTAGCCCTTCTTAACATAGGCTTCTGTCCAGTAATAGCTATAAGATGATTAATTGCAATGTCAAGATACTTTTTATTGACAACTACTTGTCCAACGCCTCTATTAATAACGACTTTTTCCAATTTTGGAATCTCCATTACATTACCGTAACTAAATGTTTCGTTTAAATGCTGTCTTATTTCGTTTGTATATTTGTCTTTTAAAACAATTTTTTGTTTACTCATCTCTTTTCCTTAACTTATAGCCTTATTAGTATTTTTATCGATTCTAGATTTATTTCCATCAGCGATAGAAAATCCTACTTTTATCTTTTTATCACCAAGAAACAACTGTACATTTGATACATGAATTTTCATAGAGATCTTTACAAGGCCACCTTTATTATTTTGATTAGGACGAATAGCCTTAGAATACTCATTAATATTCTCAACAATGCATCTATCATTATCTACAGATACAATTTTGCCAGTTTTGCCTTTATCTTTACCAGTTAAAACAATTACAATATCACCTTTTTTAAGCTTCTTCATAAAATTCTCCTAAATAACCTCAGGAGCTAAAGAAATTATTTTCATAAAACGCTTTCTTAACTCTCGAGGAACAACCCCAAATACCCTAGTTCCAACCATATTGTCATTAGCATCTATCAACACCGCTGCATTTTGGTCAAATTTTAATACAGTTCCATCTTCGCGCTTAAGCTCTCTTTTGACCCTAACAATTACAGCACGAACAACATCCCCTTTATTAACCGTAGAACCAGGCGTTGATCTTTTTACAGAGCATATAATTACATCCCCAACATATGCATACTTTCTACTAGTACCACCTAAAACTCGTATACAAAGAAGTTCCTTTGCTCCAGAGTTATCAGCAACTGTTAGTCTTGTTTCAGCTTGTATCATGCTTTAACCCCATCATTCAGTAAAGAGAAAAATCTAAATCTCTTTAATTTGCTTATAGGCCTGCAACTAATAATAACAACTTTATCACCAAGATTAATCTCAGCTTCACCATTAAAATCAACCAAGTACTTCTTGCTTACCTTTACTACTTTTTTATATTTAGGATGTATATACCTTCTCTCTACTTGAACTACTATCGTCTTTTCAGACGAAGCCTTAACATATTTCCCAATTAACTTCTGCTTATTTACTGACATAATTATACCTCTAACTTCGAATTAATCTTTGTAAGCAGCCTAGCAATATCTTTTCGCTTTTGTCTTACTTTAGATTTATCTGGTTCTTTATTCATTTTTACTCTTACAATCAATTCATTAAGAATCTCTCTTTCTTTTTCCAGCTCTTTACTTAATTCTTTATTATCACTCATCATTATGTCCTTGGGGATTAACTTTTTTTACAAAAACGTGTTTTTCCAGGCAACTTGTGGGAAGCTAACCTAAAAGCTTCTCTAGCCACTTCTTCTTCAACACCGCTTAATTCAAATATCATATTACCTGGTCTAACAGGGGCTACCCAAAACTCAGGACTTCCCTTACCTTTACCCATACGTGTTTCTGCTGGCAATCTTGTTACAGGCTTATCTGGGAATATTTTTATCCAAACTTTTCCAGATCTTTTAATATGTCTAGTTAAAGCTCTTCTCGCAGCTTCAATCTGCCTATCTGTAATATAAGCAAGCTCTAATATCTGCAAACCATAATCGCCAAAAGCAATAGTATTATTACTAGTCGCCTTGCCTCTATTTCTGCCTCTTTGCCATTTTCTATACTTAGTTTTCTTTGGACTTAACATTTTCTTTTCCTATAGACTTTATGATTTTTTAGTATAATTTACGTATACTGTTACCCCGATTGCGCCATATGCAGTTTGTGCAGTATCTCTGGCAAAATCAATTTCACACTTTAGTGTGTTTAAAGGTAAGTTACCTTCACGATACCACTCCCTACGAGCGATCTCTGCACCGCCTAATCTTCCGGAGCAGATTATTTTAACACCATAAGCTCCAGACTTCAAACACTTTTGCATTGCCGCTTTCATTGCTTTTCTGAATGGCACTCTCTTTACAAGCTGACCACAGACCCAAGAAGCTAAAAGCTGTGCTGTAGCGTCAATCCGTTTATTTTCTTTAACATTTATAACAACTTTTTTATGTAGTAATTTTTCTAACTCAGCTACCATAATAGGCAAATCTATGCCCGCTTTTGATGATATAACTCCGGGTCTTGCTACAATGGGAATAATTTCTATAAAATCTGATTTACGCTCGATCTTGACTATCGATACTCCGGCTTTAGAAAACTCTCTTTTCATAAACTCACGAATTTTGTAATCTTCTAACAAAAATTCACTGTAGTCAGACAATGCAAACCACTGACTTTCTGACTCATGTGTTATCCCTAACCTGAGTCCTCTTGGATTAGCTTTGTGGCCCATTCTTTACTCCTATTGTTGATTTTAAACCTACTATAATATGCGAACTTGGCTTATCAATACTAAATGATCTACCTCTAGCTCTTGGTTGAAATCTTCGTATTTTTTTTCCTTGATTAACCGCTAAAAAAGAAACAGATAAACTTTGTGGATTCAATTGATTTGTATTAAATGCATTATGAGCAGCTGAATGCAATGCTTTATAAAGATGCTCTGCCCCAACTTGATGCATCCTTTTTAAGATTTTTAGGGCCTGATCTACATTCATACCTCTTACAACATCAGCTACTTTTCTCAATTTAAATGTATTACATCTAATATATTTAGATTCGCAAACTGCATCATAGTTTTCTTTGCGTACTGCCATTTTAACTTCCTTTTCTATGTGATCTAAACTTTCTAGTAAAAGAAAACTCACCTAATTTATGACCAATCATACCATCCTGAATAAAAACAGGTATATGTTTTTGACCATTATAAACTGCAATATTGTGACCAATCATTTCAGGAACAATAGTCGATCTTCTTGACCATGTTTTAACCAATGATTTTTTTCCATTTTTATTCATGGCTTCTATTTTATCTAATAAATGGTCGTCTACAAACGGACCTTTCTTTGTTGATCTTGACATACTACTCTCCTATTACCTTGCCTTTAATATCAAACGAGTTGATTTTTTCTTATTACGTGTTTTTGCAAAAACCTTCTTACCCCATTTAGATCTAGGCGAGGAATTTCCAATAGGAGCTCTTCCTTCACCACCACCATGAGGGTGATCACATGCGTTCATAGCAGCTCCACGCATTTTAGAACGTCTTCTTTCCCATCTCTTTGCACCAGCTTTTCCGAACACAGTAT
>JBILGQ010000135.1:0-4081 GCA_044350955.1 Candidatus Marinamargulisbacteria bacterium
GTGGCATAGGTACTGTTTATGAAGTCGTGCAACGAGCCGTAGGGAACCAATTAATACCTAGGATTTTTCCGCTTGATTTTACGACTGGTTTAAAAGTTCTGAATGTTGAACATAAATCTGTTTATGTGACGGAAAGTGGGATTGTTGAATATTTTGCGAGCCTAAGTCCACAAACGGTTACACAAGAAGAAAAAGACAGTGTTCGTACTCTTAAAGATTCGCAACATTTACAAAAGTTAATTTTAGAGTCTTTTAAAATATTAGAAAGTAAATACGGGCCATTTAATAATTAAAAACCAATTTATCAGTTAATATATTTTTAAGCATTAATATCATAAATATTTAGTGGTCTGATTTTTAAAGGAAATTCAATATTTGATGGCAGTCTATTTTTAGGGTTTTCGGATATATTGAGATTTCTAGGTTCATCTTTTTTCTTGTTTTCTCTATTTCCTTTATTTCCTCCATTTCCTCCATTTTCTTCATTTCCTATATTTTTAACCTCTTGTATAGAAAAAGCCGGATTATAATATCTTACAGAATTTCTTAAACCAATGCGTGTCATTATTACTTCCTTATTTTTTTATTATCTGTGAAAAGATAAGAAAGTTTGCCCTAACTATTTTAGAGTTAAACTTATTTTTTTTGGAAATAGTTGATTATTTGTATTTTATAAATATAGGAATGCTTGTAGAGATACAAAATTTTGAGTCTCAAGGTATAAGATTAAATAATTATGTCTCAGCAGCAGCGCCGCCTTCATCGGTTATTAAATTTGAATCTAAAATTTCGCAAATTGCCTCATGTAAATGAGTTTTTTCTACTTGTGATACTTTAAAATCAACCCATTTTTCGGAGTAGGGTTGAATAAGATCAATTAATTTTTCTGTAATTATATCTGGTAACTTATTCATAGAGAAATTCTGGCGTTCAAGTAGTTGTTCTAAAAATGATTGGATTAAATTTGAGGTTAAAAATTTATGAATAAATGGTTTTATTGATGCTAAGTTATCGTTATTTATTTTTAAATAATCACAAAAATAATTTTGTCCTATTTTTGCTGCAAATATGATTCTATCCCCATTATTAAAAGAATAGCTCGAAGTGTCAGAAGGGCTGAGTTTTGAAAAGTTTATTTTTTTATTTTCTGTTTTGTCAGAAGCCCTATAAAATAGTGTGTTTTCAGAAAGTTCAGATAAAGATTTTTGTATATATTTGAGTGCAGAACTTGTGTAATGTCTACTATAGCCAAGATATGCGAGTGTGAACATAGAATAGAGCTGTGATTTTTTATCTTGGGTTAATGCATTGTGTAACTTAAATAAACATATTACACGAGCATATTTATTAATGGCTAATTTGAGATTAGCTAATGAACCACTGTCGATTAAAGTTTGCATTTTAGTAAGTAGTATAGTGCTAAGTTGCTTATTAACTTCTTCTTTATTATAGGTAGAAAATAAGGCTTCAGCTGTAGGTGTTACTAGATCTTCAGGTTCAAATAAATGATCTAAGTTATCTGATATATATGAAAACACTTTGTTAAGAACTGGTTTGTTTGGGGCGGCAAATAATTTTTTAAGTCCGTCAATTACAGGTTGAGCCGTATCGGGCTGTTTTAAACTTAATGCTTTTATGAAATATTTTAATGATGTTTCTTTATTTGTTTCTATTAAAAACGTGGCGTATTCTAGGTAAATAAAGCTAGCTTCAGATAGCTCTTTTGGGGTGATAATTCCCAGTGATAAAGACTGAGTTAATGTAAACTCGCAATTAGTTACTTTAGTTTGTAGCATAAGTTCGTCAATAGATGATGGGGCCGCTGAACTGGCGCTTTGCTGTGTTAAAGTTAATGTTGGTTGGCGATGGCTGCTAGAACCGACCTGCATATAAGTGGCTCCATGGCTAAATGACATAATTTATCTCCAAAAATTTTTTTTTTGATTATCTAGTACTATTTCATTTGAAACAATGAAAATTTTTTATATTTAATAAAGTATGTGGTATTATAAATTTTTTAGTTAAGATAAATACGGGCCTGTCTCAAAATGAGAAAGCATTAAAATCAGCGACGTCGCCAAATGCCCAAGACGGGCAATTTCTAGCACGGAGAAGTTCTATGGTAATAGAATATACCGGGCTAAAATTGGTTAGATTGGGTATTTCGCGATAGAGCCAATATAGAATCAGGAGAATGTATGTTAGAAACAGTCGAAATACCACATTGCCCTCAGTGTCAAGGCGTTTATGTTTATCAAGATCAGTTATTGTTTATTTGTCCGGAATGTACTTTCGAGTGGCAGCAGACAGAGTTGGGTTTGACTGAATCAAGCGAGATTTTTAAAGTAATTGATGCTTTTGGAACAGAGTTACGTGACGGAGATTCTGTTACTCTTATTAAAGATTTAAAAGTAAAGGGGGCGTCATCGCCTATTAAAGCTGGTACAAAAGTAAAAAATATACGGCTTGTTGACGGTGATCATAATATTGATTGTAAAATTCCGGGACTTGGGGCTATTGCGTTAAAATCAGAGTTTGTTAAAAAATTAACATAATTGTGTTTTTTTAATTTTCACAGTCATTTTATCACTCTATTTTAAAAAATGTTTAGGTCTAATAAAAGTGTGGTAAGACCTTTTATCATTCAAATGAAAATTAAAAATAACCCTATTTAATTAGGGGGAAAAAGGGAGAAAGTATCATGTTTAATACAGGTTGCAAATACGGAGATTCACAAGAAATTACTTTAGGGACTGGGTCGGTATTTTTATTTAATTCGGTTCGTGAGACTAAAACACAGGCGCTTCAAGAAAGAGTTTCTCAAGGCTATGGCTTATTAAAAGAAGTGTATTCAACTATAGATTCAGAATTAATTTTTGATATTTTTGAAGCTAATAAGTTTGATATTGTAAAAGCTGCTGAAATTTTAGATGAATTAAATCAGTGGTAATATTGTTTTAAATTATTATATCAAAGGCCGCCAGTAATGGCGGTTTTTTTTATCGAATTTATAGCGAGTTTTTTTGAACAACAAAATTAAAAAAAGCATCTTTAATGGGGCTTTGAGCAGCTGTTTTTTTTGAAAAAATTCCTACTTCAAGTGACGGAAGTTTTTTAACAGCGTCTATTATTTGTACAGAGTTTTTTAGGTGGCTGTTGTCTACTACAATGTTTGGCAAAATTGCTGCGCCTAGGCCTGCTGCAACCATGGCTAGAATGGCTTCGTGGCCTTTTACATAACTGTGTACGGTAATTTGTGGTTCTTTTTTTAAATAAGTTTTTATGGTTTTCTCTAAGTCGCCGCCTTCCGGAAAAATCATGGGTAATTTTGATAGTGATTTGAATTTGCTGTCGCTTGGAATAATGTATATTAGCTGTGTATCTAATATTTTTTGACAATGACAGTGTTTTAATAACTGGTCGTTTATTATTCCTACCGAAAAGTCTAATTCTCCGGCCATTAATTTATCTATGCCGGTTTTGACTTCGCCAGTTTCTAAATAGGTCATGATGTTTGGGTAACGTTCACGGAATTCTTTAATAAGTGGTGCCAGGCTATGATAGGCTGCTGTTACCGTTGAATATAATTTTATAGATCCAGATAGTTGTTTAGAGTCGTTTGGATGTATTAATTTTAGGGTGTCTTCATATTGTTTTAAGGTGTTTTTACAGAATTCGTAGAATAGTTTTCCTGATTCACTTAGCTTTACATCTTTGTTGTTTCTTATAAATAATTGGCTATTTAGTTCTTTTTCTAAGCGCTGAATAATCCGTGTTAAGGTTGACACGGTTATGTGCTGTTGTTCGCTTGTCTTTCGAAAGTGCAAAGAGTCAGCCAGCGATATAAAAAATCTTAGGGAATCAAGATTCATGCTATAACAAAATGCTATACTAATGTTGCAATAAATGCAACGATGAATTGAAAAATATTCAATATTATTCAACAAAGAATTACGTTATACTTGGTTTAATTTAATTTTTTGTAAAGAAGGAGAAAACAAAATGGGTTTAAGTATTTA
Source organism: Candidatus Marinamargulisbacteria bacterium (assembly GCA_044350955.1). Classification (GTDB taxonomy): domain Bacteria; phylum Margulisbacteria; class Marinamargulisbacteria; genus JBILGQ01. Next base: position 4,020 of record JBILGQ010000135.1, read on the forward strand.
TTATGATAAAGACTGTGATTTGAGTTTAATTGCTAATAAAAATATTACAATTTTGGGTTATG
>JBILGQ010000136.1:0-4077 GCA_044350955.1 Candidatus Marinamargulisbacteria bacterium
ATTGAAAAATTGATTCCAAGCCAAAAATAAGTACCGCTAAAAACGATAAAAATAAGGCTAAATGCCAAGGATTATCCGTTCCAACCAACTGTTGTATCCATAACGGAGCGTTACCAGATACTGAATCTATCACCCAAGCCACTAACAAAGGCGGCATTAAATCAAGTACTTTATTACCTATTGAAAATCCGATATTAACAGCCAATTTATTATAAAAGGGCTTCATATATCGAAATAAAAGAATCATTGAAGAAATCTGTGAAGTTGCCATGTTTATACAGCATAACTTTAACCTGATTTTTACTCAAGATTGCTGAAACAAAGATCTTTCTTTAAAATGAACCTATGAACACAGCAGAAAATTCGAATACCTCCAAGACATCTTTACTCGTCTCACTGGCGTCATTGTGCATCATTATCGGCGGATTAAAGTGGGCTCAGCCTTTTTTTATACCTATATTACTCGCTGCATTCATTACTATTATCTCATTTCCTTTATTTATTTGGCTAAAACAAAAAAAAGTTCCCACCTCGCTATCTTTAACCTTTGTATTAATTTTTTTAGCATCAATTTTTGCAATTTTTGGATTTATTGTCGTTATTTCAGCTAACGATTTAATCACTAATCTACCTTTTTACGAAATCCAATTAAAATCGAAGTTAGCTTTAGTAAGTACTACCTTGTTAGGATTGGGGATATCTCTTGATAGCATCAATATTCAAGATTTTATTAATCCTACACAAGCTTTAGATTATTTTTCACTCGGAGTCTCGCAACTCAGTTCTGTTTTTACAGGATCTATAGTCATTCTAATAATCGTTGCCTTTATGTTACTTGAAGCCTCTTATCTACATAAAAAAATAGAATTAAACTCAGAAAATAAGAAAATTCAAACAGCGCTATTATTTATGAAAAAAGTAAACAAATACATGGTCTTAAAAACCATTATAAGTTTAGCAACAGGACTTTGCGTGACACTGTCTTTACTTATTTTAGATATTCATTATCCTATTTTATGGGGATTAATCGCCTTTATTTTAAATTTTGTACCTAATATCGGGTCTATAATTGCTGCTATTCCAGCTATTATATTAGCTATTATTCAAGTTGATTTCACTATGGGATTATTTGTTTTTATCGCTTATTTAGTTATCAATTTTGCCATAGGCAATGTTATTGAACCCATTTATATGGGAGACAAATTGGGTTTATCACCCCTAGTGATTGTTTTAGCCTTATTGTTTTGGGGATGGGTGTTTGGCCCGATCGGCATGTTGTTATCAGTCCCTTTAACAATTGTTGTAAAATTTGGCTTAGAAAGTTTCGAATCAACCAAACATCTAGCACTGTTTATGGAAAGTCGAAGTTAAGCACAGATTCACGTGAATAAAAAAGCCAATTATAATCCGAAAAAAAAAGTATTTTCTTCGTCCTATAAAGTATATTTCGCTGATACCGATGCTGCTGGGGTCATGCATCACAGCCGTTATATCAATTTTTTAGAAGCTTCCCGAATCGATTTTTTAGACCACATTCACTACCCTTACGAAACCTTACAAAACGAAAAAAAAGGCTTTTCTCCTATACATATCGATATTCACTATAATCATCCCCTAAAATTTGGCGATCGCTTTAGCGTTCAAACAGCTTGCATTCATATTGGCAAAGCTAGTGTTACGTTTTATAGCGAAATTTTCTGTCGTAATATCTGCTGCTGTAAAGCGACTCAGAAATTAGCCAGCTTAGATGAGCAACTCTGGAAAATCACCCGTGTACCAGAAAAATTTATAGAAGCATTAAAAAACTTTGAAATACAGGAAATATAATATGAGCTCTAAGAAAAAACAAAAAAAACCAGAAACTCTGAACTATGACGTTTATAAAAGCCCTATAGGCTTGTTAACAGTACTAAGCAGCACACATGGATTATGCGAAATCTTATTTGAAAACGAGTCTAAAGAAACGCATGTATCCCTAATTTTAAACAAAACTAACCCACATAACACAAAAGCCATAAAAGAATTAAAGCAATATTTTGACCATCAATTAACACAGTTTACTGTTACCCTAGATTTAAGGGGCACAGAGTTTCAAAAACAAGCCTGGACAGTGCTACAACAGATTAAATATGGGCAAACGATTCCCTACGAAGAACAAGCAGGTCGCTTAGGCGATACAAAAAAAGCAAGAGCAGTTGGAAGCGCCAACGGAAAAAATCCCCTTCCTATTATTATCCCTTGTCATCGCGTAATAGCCAAAAATGGATCTATGAGTGGCTATTCAGGCGGAGTAAAAATTAAAGAATGGTTGTTAAACCACGAAAAAAATAAAGACCTTATAAAATAGGAATAGTTCTTTGAACGCTAGGTCGCTCGGAAAACGCATAATACCAATCTTTCAAAGCGATATTTCGCTTCTTCCAATCAATTTTTGGCAATCTAAATTCCAAATAACCTAAGGCAGTTATTAATGCAATACTCGCCGGATTTGCGTCAGTACCAAACTTAGAAACCTGTACATTAATATAATCTAATGACTGAGAAATACTAGCAATATACTTCTTCTTTAAAATTTCTGATTGTAATTCTTGGGGGCGAAAGGTTTCTTTCACATAATCAACACTAATGGCAATAATTCCATCGGCCAAAGCAGCTAAATTTAAAACTCTTAAACGATCTGAAAGCACTTGCGGATATAAGTAAGGTGCACTTAAAGAATCTAAATATTCACAAATAATTGGACTTTCGTAATAATGTCTAGCATCACGGCCAACTAAAGCCGGAATTTTTCCGAAGGGATTAATCTCAAATAACTCCCCAGGCTTATCATTCATATCAACCACAATGCACTCGATTTCATCTAAAAGATTTTTTTCGATGGCCGTAATCAATACTTTTCGGGCAAATGGTGATCGTTTTGTCATAAATAATTTCATATCACTATTATACAACCCGATGACAAAACATGTAAGAACAAGCAAAGCACACGTTCAAGTACCGCAAAAAGTCTCCCTAACCCTTTCAGATTCATTCGGAGGACTTGCATACAGTGTATAAGACTCTTGTTCAAAATACGGATTTGACAACACTTGTAATAAGACTTTAACTGGCTGCATATTTCCCTGCTCAGCTGCAGTAATAGCCTGATTTACCCGATGATTTCTTGGGATATATACAGGGTTTACTTCGTTCATAAGCAACAAACTATCAGAATTGTTTTCTAACTCTAAACGACGCTTCCAGCGCAAATACCAGTCTTTCAAACCAACACAAGTCTCTAAGAAATTAGGCTTATGAAGATTACGAAAAGTCATCGTAAAATCGAGCTGATGTTCCTGCATCAACGCCAGTAAGTCTTGAACCAAATCCTCGTCCCCAGACTGGCTATGTAACAGCCCAATTTTTTGAGTCATAAACGCAAGCCAATACTGCGAAAATTCCGACTGAAACAACGCCAATCCCTCATGCAAAAAACGCTCGCAGTCTGCATCAGACTCTGAAAATAAAGGCCACAAGGCCAAGCCCAAACAATGTAAATTCCAAGCCCCTATTTTAGCCTGATTACCATAAGCATAACGACCCTGCGTATCGATATAAGAAAACACAGTGTCTGTATGAGTCTTATCTAAAAATGCACAAGGCCCAAAATCGATTGTTTCACCCGAAATACTCATATTATCAGTATTCATAACCCCATGTATAAACCCAACAGACAACCACTTTGCAATTAAAAAAGCTTGTTTACTACACACAGATTTAAAAAATTCAGCGACTTTATTTTGTCTGTCTAATAATTCCAGATAATGCCTCTGTATAGCATACTCACACAGTAATTTTAAGGCATTGACATCTTGTCTAGCAGCAAAATACTCAAAAGTCCCCACACGAATATGGCTAGACGCCACCCGAGTCACAACCGCCGCCTGTTCAACCTTATTTCGAAACACAGAATCATCGCTAGATACAACAGCCAAACTTCGCGTTGTAGGAACCCCTAAAGCAAGCATAGCTTCACTAACAATATATTCCCGCAAGGCTGGACCTAAAGGGCAACGCCCATCACCCTGCCGCGAAAAA
>JBILGQ010000137.1:0-4071 GCA_044350955.1 Candidatus Marinamargulisbacteria bacterium
CTGGGAGAGCGCTTGCGTGGCACGCAAGAGGTCAGCGGTTCGATCCCGCTTAGCTCCACCAAATTCAAAACACATAACTAGTTCATCTACTTCTTTTCTTCTATACTACTGATATGCAAAAAATGTCTGAGGAAACAATTCGTCAGGTTAAGGCTTACGATGATATTGTGCAATTTATTCAAAATTATTTGCCCTTAAAGCGACGGGGCCGAAATTACATTGGCTTGTGCCCCTTTCATTCCGAAAAATCGCCGTCTTTCACGGTAAGCCCCGATAAAAGAATTTACCACTGTTTTGGTTGTCACGCTTCAGGAGATATCATTAATTTTGCCCAAGAAATAGATAATTTGACTTTTTATGAAGCTATCGAAGTTATTGCTCATTTTGCTGGTATTCAGGTGATTAAAGAAGAGGTTGGGCCATTGGCTAAAAGACAGACCGAACAAAAAGAAGAAGCCTTGCTTTGTTTGTCTCTTGCGGTTTCTTTTTTTAAAGATGAACTTAGAAAAAGTCCTAAAACCAATCAATATTTGGTTTCGCGTACAGTTAATGAAAAAAGTATTGAGGACTTTGATGTTGGGTACTTATCAAATACAAATGCTCTTATTCAATTTTTTGCTCAAAAAAAGATTGGCGAAGAACAGCTGATACAAGCCAATTTAATCACTAGAAATGAGCAGGGTTTGTTTTGTCGGTTTCAAGATCGATTAATTTTTCCGATACGCGACTTTCAAAATAGAGTCATAGCTTTTGGCGGGCGTGTACTAGAAGAAAATAGTCAAAAAGCAAAATATGTCAATTCAGAAGAGTATTTTTTATTTAATAAACGTAAGAATTTATACGGATTACATCATGCAAAAAAAAGTATCAAAGAGCTAGATAGTTGTATTCTTGTTGAAGGATATATGGACGTTATTATGTGCCATCAATTTGGTTTTACAAATACTATTGCCTGTATGGGAACAGCGCTTACTTACGAACAAGTGGCATTGATTAAACGCTTAACAAATAATGTGATTTTGATGTTGGATCAAGATGAAGCAGGTTTAACTGCTACTGAAAAAAGTTATGAACAATTAAAAAAATATGGTATGAGCGTTACTGTTGTTGCGCTAAGAAAAAAAGATCCGGCAGAGTTATTGGTGAGTGACGGGAAGCCTGCGTTAGACATGGCTTTATTACAGGCTGTTCCTGCCTTAGTGTTTATTTTTAATCGCTTAAAACAGAATATGTCTTTGTCTCGCATTGAAGAAAAGGCGAAACTTGTAAATGCTATTATTCCTTTTTTACGCATGGAAGAGGATGATATTATACGCCAATTTTATGCGAAACAATTTGCTGAAGAACTTGCCATTCAATCAAAATTGATCATTGAAAAAATAAATAACTTTGAGTACAATTTCTCTGAACTTTCATCTAAAAAAATAGTTAAAAAAGATAAAATCGAAAGAATTGAGGAGAGCCTTATTTTTATTCTCGCTTCTGATTCAACATTAAGACATGATTTTTCTCAACAGTATGTTGACTCTTTTACTAACTCTGATAATAAATCTTTATTACAATCTATAATTAAATCCAATGCCATAGACTCTCATTTATTTGAGCATATTCAATCAGATCAACAGGGGATTTTGACTCGCATTTTATTTGATTATTCGGGTCAAATAAAAGTGGATTCTTATAAAAAATTGTTTAGTGAATTATTGTCACATATTATTGGGTTTCGTCAAAAAAATAAAATTGATGAATTAAAAAGTAAAATTAAAGATCTTGAGCAAGATGGAAAAGAAGACGAATTAAACCGTGTTCTGAATCAGTTGCTTGAGTTAAAAAAGGAGATAAAATGACATCAAAATCAGCTATATTTGAATCTGAAACAGAGGAGATTGTCTTAACAGAAGAGTCTTTAACCAATTTAGGTAGTATTGATTTTAAAAATTCAGGATCAACAGAAGATACTGTAAAGACTTACTTAAAAGAAATTGGTAAGATTCCTCTTTTAATAAAAAATGAAGAGTTAACGGTTTCTAAGCTGATTGAAGCAGGGGATAGTCGTGCTAAAGCTATTTTAATTCAAGCGAATTTAAGATTAGTTGTAAGTATTGCAAAAAAATATACCGGTCGTGGTATTTTATTTTTAGATCTTATTCAAGAAGGTAATTTAGGTTTAATTCGAGCTGTTGAAAAATTTGATTATACAAAAGGCTTTAAATTCTCGACTTATGCTACCTGGTGGATTAGGCAAGCTATTACACGTTCTATAGCCGATAATGCCAGAACTATTCGTGTGCCAGTACACATGGTAGAAACAATTAATAAACTTAAAAAAGTATCACGAGAGTTAATGCAAGATTTACTTAGAAAACCAAGCGAAGTTGAACTGGCAAAAGCCATGAATATGAGTTTACTTAAAGTAAGAGGCATAATGAAAATATCACAACAACCTTTATCGCTAGAAATGCCTTTAGGTGATGAAAGTGGTGAATTGCGAGATTATATTGAAGATTCCTCACTTGAGATGCCCGAGACAAGAATGGCTAAAGAGTCTTTAAGTACTACTTTAAACGATCTTCTACTAGAATTGACCGATCGTGAATCGCGGGTAATTCAACTGCGTTTTGGTCTTAGTGACGGCATTCCTAAAACTCTAGAAGAAGTGGGTAAAGTATTTAAAGTTACCCGTGAACGTATAAGACAAATTGAAGCTAAAGCTTTAGAAAAATTAAAGCATCCAAGACGTAGAAAAAAATTAAAAGATTTTATATAATATCTTAAGATGTGGGCCCATAGCTCAGTTGGTTAGAGCATCCGGCTCATAACCGGCGGGTCCTTGGTTCAAGTCCAAGTGGGCCCACCATGTTTAGATATGTCGAAATTTATGCAAAAAATCGACATATTTTATTGACATGTCGATTCAATCGACATATTCAGTAAACTGGAAAAGCTGTCTGAGATTAGATACCGTAGTCCTATTTTAAAATTGATATTGAGTTAATTATTGTAATCCTATTTAAGTCTATAAATTTTATTTTAGACATAAAATAAGAGACCCAAGATTTTGCGTCTCTACAAACACATCAATTTGTGACAGTCTTATTAATTACTTATCTTGGATATTTGGCGACGTCGATGATTTTTATCTTTGACTCCTATGCGGTAGGCCCATTAATTAGTTTTATCAAACTGCATCTGATAAAGACGTTCATAAAACCCTTTTTTTGATAATAACTCGGCATGGGTGCCACGTTCTATTATTTCGCCACGATGTAAAGTAAGAATTTGATCGGCATGTTGAATAGTCGATAATCTATGGGCGATGACTAACGAGGTTTTTTCTTTAAATAATGCTGATAACGCCACCTGAATTTTTTGCTCTGTTAACGAATCAACAGCAGCTGTAGCCTCGTCTAACAGTAAAATCGGAGCCGTTGATGCCAATGCACGTGCAAACGATAATAATTGTGCCTGTCCTTGTGATAGGACTATACCTCCAAGGCCCAATTGGGTGTCGTAAGCCTGTGGCAAACTTTGTATCGTCTCATGCAGATGAACCAGTTTGCAGGCCCATTCAACGCGGTCACGGCTAATGGCGGGGTTATTCAAAGCCACATTAAACAATACGGATTCTGAGAATATTTTTATTTCCTGATTGACGATTGAAAAACTTTGGTACAAGGTGTTTTTGTCTAATGTGAGTATATCGTGATCGTCTATATAAATCTTACCTGAATACCCGTCGTACAAACGACATAATAAACGCATAATCGTACTTTTACCTGATCCTGTAGGCCCAACTATAGCCACTAACTCACCTGGCTTTGCGTTAAAAGATAGCTTGTTTAAAATAGCTTTGTCTTCGTGGTCTTTATATGCAAATGAGACAGAATCAAATCGTATATTTCCGTTTATTTTTTCTAGATGTGTGTGACCGTATTTAATGCTGTTTTTAATATCAAAGATACCAAATATTTTTTCTAGTGCTGATAATGCTTGTTGCAACACTGCAAATTTAGTTGAGACCTCTTTTAAAGGAGTGAAAAACTTTTGAATGTAATCGATAAAGGCTACTAG
>JBILGQ010000138.1:0-4042 GCA_044350955.1 Candidatus Marinamargulisbacteria bacterium
TGACTCGGCTCTTTTGCCTGAATTAATACAAGCCACTTTGTTAAAAGAGGAAGAATTACGCTATGGCGAAAACCCTCACCAAAAAGCAGCTATTTATTCTGTTCTTAACTCAGACAAAAAAGCGCATTTAAAACAATTGCATGGTAAAGAGCTTTCTTATAATAATTATTTAGATATTGAAGCAGCTATTTCGATTGTTGGTGATTTAAAATTACCAGCAGCAGCTGTTATTAAGCATAGTAACCCCTGTGGCGCCGCGATTGCGGAAGATGCTTTATCAGCCTATAAAAAAGCTTATGAGGCTGATCCTATATCGGCTTTTGGGTCTATAGTTGGCTTTAATCGAAATATCAATTTAAAAACGGCTGAAGAGTTATCGAAAACCTTTATTGAGGTGATTGTTGCACCAAAATATGATGATGATGCTTTGGCATTGTTAAGAAAAAAATCAGCCTTACGGCTGCTTGAAGTAGGCGATATGAACACACTTAAATCGGAGCTGATGTATCGCTATATTGGGAATAAATTTTTAGTTCAGCAGCCTGATACGTATTTAGTGACTGAAGACGATTTAAGTTTTATTACCACTAAAGCGCCTAAAAAAAATCAGATTAACGATTTGCTTTTTGCGAATACTTTGGTTAAACACGTTAAATCTAATGCTATTGTAATTGTTAAAGACGGTCAGTCTATAGGCGTTGGAGCAGGGCAAATGAGTCGCGTGGATTCTGTGGAAATTGCCTTAAAAAAAGCAGGTGAAAAAGCGAAAGGAGCTGTACTGGCCTCTGATGCATTTTTTCCTTTTAGTGATTCTGTAGAATTGGCTGCCAAATATGGCATTTCTGCGATTATTCAGCCCGGTGGATCAAAACGCGATCAAGAATCAATAGACGCTTGTAATGAGCATGGCATAAGCATGTGTTTTACAGGAATCAGACACTTTAAGCATTAATATGCAGTGGTTGAAACGACACTTAGCTAAAATTGGCTTAGTTGTCGCAAGTTTTGCACTGGTTTTTTATTTTTTGAATCTGTCATTTACTGAAGAATCTGGGCCTGATACTACTAAAAGCATAGAAATTAAGAATTCTTTGATAACGGGTTATTCTAATAATCGGGTTAGTTGGAAAGTAAAAGTAGATTATATGTGGGCGACTAAAAGTAATACTATTTATGAAGCTAACGAAATTTTATCTGGGTTTATTTTTGATTCGGAAGGAAAAATGGTTATAGATAGTATTAAAGCAAAAGGTGTACGTATTAATACACGACAAAATTCGCTGTCTGTTTTTGAGTCGGTAGAAGCTCGGTTATTGATTAGAACTGATACTCAAAAGAATGCAGTGTATGCCAGCGACGCTTCTGAAGAGAGTGTCAAAATTAAATCAGGTGAATTACGCTATGTTAGTGATAAAAAACGTACTTATTTAAGTGATGATGTTCAGTTAAGAAAATCTAATTATGTTATTTATCCAAAACAGGAGGTTGAGATTGATAATGATTTAAACATAGCCTATATCACAGAGGGTTTTACTATGCGCTCGCCTGAATACTTGGTTACTGGAAATAGTCTCACTATATTTATTGATGGGGATTATTCTGAAATGACAGGTAAGCTTGTATTTGAACGAAAAGCTAGTTCTGAGGGTACTGATGAGAGGGAGAAAAATTTAAGAAAAAACCCTGCTTTTTTATTTGCCGATTCGGCTTTGTTTAAAGAGGATGAAAGCGGTAAAGTGTTAGAAGTTAGTCACAATATAAAGATAGAGCAAGAAGGTAGAACTGTAGAGGCTGATAGAGGCATCTATTATGAATCTGAAAATAAATTTATAGCGGAAGAGAATGTTGTGATAACTCTTGAGAATTTAGATTGGATGATAAAAGAATCAGCTAAAAAACCGAAAAATAATGAGATTAACTCGTCGCTAAGATCACGTACTGTTATTCAGTGTAATAAGTTGATATATGATGGCAAAGAGCGTACTATGACCTTGATTGGTGATGTGAAGGTAAAGCAAGAAAATCAGGTTATTCAATGTGACAAATTAGTGTTTGTAGACGAAACGTCTGAAGTGCATTGTTATGGAAATGTGCGTGTTAAGAGAAAGAATGAAGATAGCTTATCTTGTTCGATGTTGATAATAAATATCGAAAAAGAACAGTTTATAGCTAAAGATCAAGTGTATTCAGAATTTATTATAAAAAAACGAGGAGACCAAGATGCAAATTGACTTAGTGACTGAAACTAACTATAATCCGAAACCTATGACGAATGAGGTGCTTTGCCAAAATTTAAGACTGTTTTCAGGGTCATCAAACATTGCTTTAGCGCAAGATATTTCGAAATATTTAGATATTCCGCTAGCCGATATTGAACTATCGAAGTTTAGTTGCGGAGAAAATTATGCCAGAGTAGGTGATTCTATTCGCGGTATGGATGCTTATGTCATTCAATCGATAGGTAGCTCAAACCCGAATGATGATTATATGGAATTGTTTATTATTATGGATGCATTGAAACGTGCTTCTACAAAACGAATTCACGTCATTATTCCCCATTTTGGTTATGCCAGGCAAGATAAAAAATCGGCACCTAGAGAGCCTATTTCTAGCCGATTAATAGCAGATTTATTATCTGCTGTGGGTTTTGATCGTTTAATTACCATGGATTTACATTCAGATCAAATACAAGGGTTTTTTAATAGACCTGTAGATCATTTAACAGCAATGCCTCTTTTCATCGATTATTTTATGAAGAAAAAAATTAAAAACTTAGCAGTTGTAGCGCCGGATACTGGGCGAGCAAAGTTTGCAAAAAAAGTGGCTGATTTATTAATGGCTGATTTAGTGTTGTTGCATAAAACAAGACCAAAGCATAATGTGGCTGAAATAACGAATGTAGTGGGTGAAGTGGAAGGTAAAAACTTGCTTATTATGGATGATATGATAGATACCGCAGGGTCTATAACGTCTGGAGTTAATACATTAAGAAAATACGGTTGTAAAGATATTTACGTAGCTGCAACGCATGCGGTATTGTCGGGCCCAGCGGTAGAACGTTTATCTGCGGCTAATTTTAAAGAAGTGGTTGTGACAGATACGATTCCTATACCTCCTGAAAAAATGTTCAAGAATTTAACGGTGCTTAAGACTTCAGAAATGTTAGCGCAAGCTATTATTAGAAACCATAATAATCAATCTATATCTTCTTTGTTTTTGTAGAAATAGATTTTTTTATTAAAAACTGAGGCGAATTATGCTTTTTGTACTTATTAAAAAAATTTCATTCCTTTATGGCCCTTTATAATAGATCATTTAAATTAATTGTTCGGTATTCGAAATAAATAAAGGTTATGAAAAATAAAATTTATTTTTGGGGGCAATTTTTATTTGGGCTATTATTTCTTATAATTGGAATTTTTGTGTCTTTGGGTTGGATTTGGCAATTAATTATTGAACCTGATGGAAAAATGTTATTAGATTGGCAATTTACTGTACCTCTAGCTTTTTTATCGTCTTTAATTTTTTTAGAGCTAGGGCTATATTTGTTTTATAAAATTTTTCCTAACAATTTTTTTAATAAAATTCTTAAAATCTGCAATTATTTACTTCTTTTAACCAGTATTATGAAAATAGTTTTATGTCTTTCTCTCTTATTTTCAAATAGTAATTATAGAGACTTTTTTTGTATTGTGATTACTTTTATAATTATTATGGTGTCTTCTTTGATTTTTATGATTACTTTAAAACTTAAGAGAATTTTGCAATAGGAGACTGTCGCAAAATGAGTCGGTATTAAAATCTGTGACGTCGCCAAATGCTCAAGATGGATAATTTCTAGCACGGCGCAGTTCTATGGTAATAGAATAAGCCGGGCTAAAATTGGTCAGATTGGGTATTTCGCGACAGAGCCAATAGAACCATTAAAGAAGGGTAGATATTCGTTTAAATAACAAAAAAACCCGCATTTATGGCGGGTTTTTTTGTTTAATTTTTCTTTAGAAAAATGTTTTAGTATGAAGGGCCGTATTGCTCTAACTCT
>JBILGQ010000139.1:0-4024 GCA_044350955.1 Candidatus Marinamargulisbacteria bacterium
TACCCAATAAAAGTAAAATGGACTAGCAATCCCAAACCCAGTGACTTAAAACATCTGCATACATTTATAAATGAATACTCCTGTGAAACAGGTCTACTGGTATGTCAATGCGAACACCCTCAAAAAATCAGCCCTACAGTAACCGCTATCCCCTGGCAACAACTAGAATTTTTTATTAAAAAATGGCTGACTCAATAAAATTTAGTAAGAAAGTCTAAACAACCCAAACACGCCCTAACCCCAGCAACTGTTCAAATTGTTTTTTAACAAGCTCGTCATCTTTAATCCAATATTTTTGATGAGCTCTTACTGTTACATCTGCAATTTTAAAATACACCGGCATAGTTCCCTTAAAACTTAAACACAAAGTTCGTAAATTTTTTAGTTCAAGATCAGCTAAAGAGTCTAAGTCAAAATATATAGACTTTATTTGACTACCTTGATCGATTAATTCAATGTCTTGGCATATCATAGAAATCTCGTCTTCTTTCTTACGGCAACGTCCTGTAATTTTTACTACACTGTCCTCTCTAAATAAATCAGCTTTATTTTGAAATCCTTCTTCTTCAAATAACAAAACAGCTAAATTGCCAGTCAAATCGTCTAATTGCGCAATAATCATCTCTTTTTTTTGTTTTGTGGTTACTTTTCTTATATTCGATAATAATCCTGTGATACTAACTAATTTATAGTCATTTTTTTCGGCTGCACTCTTAATGGTATTTTCTGATTTTTCTAAATAAGCACGCACAAGTTCTAAAGGATGCCCTGAAATAAAAAGCCCAATTAATTCTTTTTCCATTTTTAATTTTTCTTGTTCAGAATAAATTCGATATTCCTCAGGCTGAATACTTTCTAAAGAAAAACTCATCCCCGCTTGTTGATCTGAAAATAAGGATATTTGTCCATTACTTCGTTCTTGATTCAGCACTTGGGCTTTTTCGGTCACCAATTCAAAAATAGCTAATAAATACGAACGTTCGCCAAAATCATCCATAGCTCCCGATTTAATTAAAGACTCTACTACCCGCTTATTCACCTGTTTTAAATCGACCTTCATACAAAAATCTACTAAATCGTTATAAGGTCTATTTTGTATAATACTCTCGATAGCCCCTTCCCCCACATTTTTTATAGCAGCCAAACCAAATCGTATCGCCGATTTACTTTCGTTATCCTTAATATATCGGGTTGCAGAAAAATCATGATTCGATTCATTAACATTCGGAGCCAATACCTGCACCCCCAACTCGTTACATTCATTAATATACACCGACGTTTTTTCAGCATTTGATACCGTACTAGACAATAAAGCGACCATATATTCTACTAAATAATGTGTTTTTAAATACGCAGTTTGATATGAAATCAATGCATAAGCAGTACTATGCGATTTATTAAACCCATACTCAGCAAACTTTTCACAGGTTTCAAAAATTCCCCTAGATTTTTCTATTGAAAAACCATTTTTTTGGGCACCCGCTAAAAACGTTTCTTTCATTTTATCCATTTCCGACTTTTTCTTTTTACCCATAGCTCGTCTAAGCACGTCGGCTTGAGCTAAAGTAAATCCGCCAATTACAGAGGCTATTTGCATAACTTGTTCTTGGTATAAAATCATCCCAGACGTTTCTTTTAAAACTGGTTCTAATTCGGGCAATTCATACTTTACCTCGGTTTTACCGCTCTTATTCGATATAAATTCACTAACCATACCCGACCCTAAAGGCCCAGGTCTAAATAAAGCTAACAATGCGATAATATCTTCAAACACCTTAGGCTTCATGTCTTTTAACAACTGGCGCATCCCTTTACTTTCTAACTGAAATACCGCTACCCCTCGCCCCTGTGATAAATGCTGATAAGTGGCTTTGTCGTCTAAAGGAATAGTAGACATATTAAAATTAGCATCACTATGTTTATGAATATACCGCACGGTATCATCGATAACAGTTAAGTTTCTTAAGCCTAAAATATCCATTTTTAATAAGCCAATTTGCTCAATGTCGGCCATGGCATACTGGGTAGATATTTGACCATCATTACTAGTTAATGGCACAAATGTAGTCAATGGATCAGACGAAATAACAACACCAGCAGCATGTGTAGACGTATGCCTGGTTTGCCCCTCTAGCTTGCGGCTCATGTCTAGTAATTCTTTAAATTCTTGGTTTGATGTATACAAATTTTTAAGCTCGCTTACCTGTTCAAGAGCTTCCTCAATCGATATATAAGTACCCGGAGTTGCCGGAATTAACTTGGCTATTCTGTCTACATCCGATAAAGCAACTCCCAAAGCTCGGCCTACATCCCTAACCACAGCTCGTGATTGCATCGTTCCGAATGTAATAATTTGCGACACACAATCTTGACCATACTTTGCCACAATATACGCAATGACTTCACTGCGACGACGAATGCAAAAATCAATATCAATATCAGGCATCGATACACGTTCTGGATTTAAAAATCGCTCAAAGAGTAAATTATATTTAATAGGATCTAATTTGGTAATTTGTAAGGCATAAGAAACAATAGACCCTGCAGCCGATCCCCGTCCTGGACCTACAGGAATTTCCTTTTTTTGACAAAAGTCTAAAAAATCATAAATAATTAAAAAATAATTCGCATACTTCATTTTATTAATAATATTCAATTCAAAATTGACCCGCTCTTCTAACTCATAACCACGTGTTGGGTACAACTTTTCAATTCCCTGCCACACTAATTTTTCTAAATACGCTTCACTAGTTAGCCCTTCAGGACAATCAAATTGTGGCAGTAATACTTGATCCATTTCGATAGTCAAATTACAGGCATCCGCAATTTTTTTTGTATTTTCTATCGCCTCTGGAATATCTGCAAATAAATCAGACATTTGCTGAGGGGTTTTAAAATAAAGTTCTTTAGCATCTAAATCCAGCCGATCTGAATCTAATTGTCTTCCGGTTTGTATGCAAAATAAAACTTCTCTTAATACAGCATCATCAGCTTGTATATATTGCACATCATGAGTTGCTACAATAGGTACACCTAAAGAGTTTGCTATCTCGATACTACCAGCGTTTATCATGTCTTCATGGGTTTGTTTAGTACGTTGAATGCCAATATAAAATCGATCTCCAAACAGTTCTTTTAAGCGTGTAGCTTCAAATTCAGCTGTCTCTTCTTGATGCTGACCAATCGCCACAGCAATAGGCCCTCTTCCACCCGGGCTGATAGCAATTAAATCATCGGTTTCTAAACTTTGAATCGCTTTGAAATCTAATCTGGGCTTATAATAAACCCCCTCTAAATGTGCTTTTGTTATTAATTTTATTAATTGTTGATAGCCCCTATTCGATTTTGCGTAAAGAAGCAACCTAGAGCTAAAGCGTTGTTTCGCTGCCATGTCATCGCATAAATAAAAATCTACTCCTAAAATAGGTTTAATGCCCGCAGCTTTTGCTTGTTTATAAAAGTCAATTGCACCATAAAAATTAGCATTATCAGTCAGTGAAATCGCTGACATATTATGTTCAAGCGCTTTTGCAATCAGCTGCTTTATTCGTATGGGTGATTCTAGTAATGAATACTCGGAATGGCAGTGCAAGTGTACAAAGTTAGTCATAGAATTTGTCATAGAGTCTTATCATAACCCATTTAGTGTTTGTGCGTTAAGTTTAGACTGTTATAATTTGAAATACCCATCTTTGTGAAATTTCGGCATCGAACAAGTAATGTTCACTTACTACGAAAAAATAAACCCAGCACTTTATATTAGGCAATTGAAATTGAAAGAATAATAAAATTTTGATACCATGTACCGGTTTGTGTTTTAAAAAAAAAATAAATTAGTATAGTATTAAAAGGACAGTAATTATGAGCGTAAAAGTAATCGTTGGTACACAGTGGGGAGATGAAGGGAAAGGAAAAATCACCGATATTTTAGCTGAAACTTCTGATTTAGTCGTACGTTACCAAGGCGGTAATAATGCCGGCCACACCGTTTGTGTAGGCGAGAGCACTTTCAAACTTCATCTTA
>JBILGQ010000140.1:0-4019 GCA_044350955.1 Candidatus Marinamargulisbacteria bacterium
GGACGGGGACCTTTTTGGACTGATTTCTGAAGTACAACTTAATCCTTTAGAAATTCATACTATTTTTTCCCAGGTGGCAGGAGCAGTTGGGTTTATAAATGAAGTTGGTTTTGTGCATCGTGATCTTAAGCCCGATAATGTGTTGATTCAGCAAGGGTTTGGAACAGTTCGAGAGAGTTATCATGTGCAACTCTGTGATTTTGGATGTGCGACAGAAATCAACAATAAAGAAGAGCTTTTTAAGGTTGTTGGTACCCTAAATTATTTCCCACCGGAATCAGTAGACTTATATCGTGAATCCCAGAGAAGATCACTCAAACCTAAGAATGAATTAAAGCCATATACAGTTTGTAGTGAAGTGTCTTGTTTATTGTATCTTCTTGCAACAATTACTTTTAGCGAAGTTCCACATTTAGATGAAGACGGACAATTAATAGAAGAGAAACGTATAAAGGGAGGGATAGGGTTTTCTTTAGAAGATCGTATCGATCCAAGTTCGGATTATTTTAAAGCTTATTCTCCGCTTTGTAATTTTATCGATAACGGATTAACGCCTGCAGAAACAGGTGCAAATAAATATCCAACTGTTGAAGCTATGATGGGTGACTTTAATAAGCTTCCAAAATAAAGAGTTTTTTTCTTATTATTTATTTTTATTGATTTAATTTTTAATCTTCAATAGTATATAAAATATCTATAAATTTTATAATAAAAGGAAACTGTGTGTCTTTAGGTCCTACTATTTTGAATCTGGCTGTTTTTAATTTTTATCAAAACTCGGCATGGAAGGGTGGTGGCTTTAAAGGCGCTGAAAATCCGTCTAGTCTGTTTGCTGATCGAAGAAAAAGCTCTTCGCCAACGTCTGTTATTACAAATAATGAACCATTTCAAAAAGTTACACGCGTACCTAACGGAAATTTTGAGTTTGTAAGGAATGTATTAGACAGTGAATGGGAGCGACTAAGATCTGTCGAAGGTGCTTGTGGACAAATTTATGCTTGTTCAAAAACTGTAGCAAAAGTACAAAAGATAACATCAGCGACTCTTGCTGAAGTAAAATTTCTTCGAAGTTTATACCATTTAAATTTAATGAATTTTTATCAAATAAATGTATTTCCTGAAAATATTATTATCACTATGCCTAAAATGGATGGAGATCTTTTTGGATTAGCTACTTCTAAGGAATTTGATATAGAAAAAGTTCACTATACTTTTTTTCAAGTGGCTTCAGCTGTACAGTGTATGCATGATAATGAGTTTGTACATCGAGATATTAAGCCAGAAAATGTATTCTTTCGTAATGAAATAGTAAATGGAGAGAATTCTTATTTCGTTAGATTGGGAGATTTTGGAACTGTAGCACGTCTTGATGATAAAAGAGAATTATTAGTTAGTTGTGGTACTAGAGAGTATATGTCTCCTAACGGACTGCTTAGACGTCAGTATAAGTCTAAACCGGATCAAGATCTTGAGCCAACTGTAAGAAAGAAGGATGTTAACCCTTTTTCTATGCAGGACGATGTTTTGAGTATGATGTATTTGCTTTCGTTTATAGTTTTTAAACGCGTTCCCAATACTAATGAAGAGCATGATTTACAAGAGGACGATCGTATAAGCAATGGTGGTATGGGCTTTAATGTAAGTAAGCATGATAGTGAACTAATTAATCAATATTGGAATTTTTTAAATTTAGGATTAACACCTACTGAAGCTGGTTATAAATATCCTAATGTTGAAACTGTGATGAAAGACTTTAATGAATTATAGAATTAGAAAGCTAAATTTGCCTATATAGCTCGTCTGTAGTTTTTTCTGATATACTGGTGGGATGATTTTATTTAGTGGTTGGATTTTATTATTTCTTAAAACTTTTTTTGTTTTTGCAGTGGCTTTTTTAGTGTTGCCTCTTCGTAAAGAACACTTGCTTTTAGACAAACGTTTATTTTTTTCTTTGTTTACCGTGAGCATTTTTTTAACTTGTGATTTACTGTCTAATTCGACTTATTTATGGTCGATTGGGCCTAGTTTATTTTCGAACTGCCTAATTGTGGTTGGGTTGTTGTGCTTCGCTATGACTTTTGTTGGGAAGTCAAACGATAGTAGTATCGATTATACCTTTGTGTTTACAGTTTGGTATTGTGGGTTACTGGGTGTTGGTATTGGTTTTTCGGCTTATTTGTATGTTGTTATACTGGTGTTTTTTGTTTTTTCAGTTAAACTCGTTTGGACTTTTTTGAGTGCTTATGGCTTAGAGACTAGTGAAAAAACTTTGGTTATATCGGCTGAGAATTCTTTGGTTTTTGACCGTGTTATGTTGCTATTTGATATTTTAGGTGTCACAGTTTTAGATAAACATGTTGAACGTAGTGGGTCGTTTTATTTAACACTTCGTTATCGAAGTTCTGATATTACACAACACGTGTTGTTAAAGCATTTATTGAATCGCTCTGATTTAAATCAAATTATTAGTAAGTGATGTCTTCAAAAATTCCAGTTTTGGCTTTTACGGTCGGCGATCCGGGCGGAATTGGGCCTGATATTACTTTTCGATGTATTCGTGAGTTACTTAAAACGATTAAATTTATACCCATAGTTTTTGGAAGTCGTGAATTATTAGATGACTCGTTTATTCAAAACAGTTGCATAGGTCTTCATATTCAAGAGTATTATGACGGAATTGTATTCGAGCCAGCTACGCTTTATTTTAAACACTGTTATGATTTAGGGGATTTTGTAAAATCAAAAGCCGATAAAAAAAATGGGTTAGCTTCTGAAGCCTATATTAAAGAAGCAGTTTTATGTATAGAAGAGGGTATAGCCCATGCTTTAGTGACGGCACCGATTTGCAAAGAATCGCTTGAAATGGCTTTGCTTCCTTATTTAGATCATACGTCTTTGTTGTGTTTTTTAACAAAAGTGTCTCATGTGAGTATGGCTTTTTATACGCCTACTTTGAAAGTTATTTTAGCTACTATTCATGTGCCCTTGTTGCTTGTTCCTAGTTTGATAACAGACAAATTATTACACGAAAAAATTGGCCATGCGATTGAATTTTTGAACTTATGTGGCTGTGATCAGCCTAAAATTGCTTTGGCTGGTTTAAACCCTCATGCTGGCGAAAATGGTCTTTTTGGCTTAGAAGATAAATTAATTATTGCGCCTGTAGTGCAATCGTATTTGGGTCGAAAGGATGTCTTTGTTCAAGGGCCCTTTCCGGCTGATACTGTGTTTTATCGAGCCAAAAATGGCGAGTTTGATTTGGTGATTGCCATGTATCATGATCAAGGCTTAATTCCTATTAAAGTATTAAGCTTTGGTGATTCTGTGAATGTTACTATGGGTCTTCCGTTTATACGGACATCGCCGGATCATGGAACGGCTTTTGATAAGGCCTACAAGCAAGAAGCTTCGATAGAGTCTATGATTTCTGCTACGAATTTGGCTTTAAAGCTTTTGTAGTATGCGAGCAAAATTAGGCCAGGTTTTTATTAAGGAAAAAACAGTTATAGATAAAATCATGCGCTATGCTTGTGTCGAAAAGACCGATCATGTGATAGAAATTGGTTGTGGAGAAGGGGTTCTTACAAGAGCGCTTGCATCTGCCGCAAAGCAGGTGACGGTGATAGAGCTTGACCAACACTGTATAGACATGACTAGGGCTAATTTGGGCGAGCTTGATAATTTATATTACATTCATCAAGATGTTTTAAAAGTTGATTTTTCGCAGTTTGATACCGTAAAAGTGGTTGCAAATATTCCCTATTATTTATCTGCAAAATTGATTCAAAAATTTGCCTATCAAAAAGAGGTTTTTAGCGATATTGTAATTATGGTTCAAAAAGAGTTTGCCAAAAAATTGGTGGCTCCTGTGGGTTCTAAAGATTATACGTCGTTAGCGGTATTTACGAATTTTCATTTTGAGCTAAAGTTGTTATTTGATATTTCAAAAAACTGTTTTAAACCGGTGCCAAAAGTAGATTCGACAATGCTTTTGCTGAGAGCTAAGAATTTACAGGTGA
>JBILGQ010000141.1:0-4000 GCA_044350955.1 Candidatus Marinamargulisbacteria bacterium
GGCGATTGACATAAACTATCTCCTTTTAAATAAGTTTAAAAAAACAACCTTCAAAATTGAAAGCTTATATTTGAATTTTTTTTGATAACATTTCTAGTATAATACAAAAAATTAAATAGTCAAAAAATTTTTTTTAGTTAATTATTTGCGATAAATTTACAAAATTGGCTCTATCGCTGATTTTAATGATTGACCGTCTTTGAACTGTGATGACGCACCCTCTCTCGCCCTTTGGGCACTCTCTCCCAAATATTGGGAGAGAGAATTAGATGCACAAATAAAAAAGTTTCTATTTTTTGTTCACTGAGCGGAGTCGAAGGGAACTTTTGTTATTAGTTTCTTTGGGCTTGATTTTTATCATAGAATCCTTTAGAGGTGCTTTATTGATTTGGTCTTTTTATCCTAAAGACACATCACCTAAATTTGCAGCCAATTATCAGCATTCCGATCTAGTTGAAAATATACGTTCGATCCCACAACTTCAGCAGGGCGCCTTGCAGTCCCAGTGCCATCATTACGAGAAACACCACCACCGCCATTACCGGTGACGCTACCCCTAAAGCTAGCAGCCCCTACACTAGTAACACTTTTCCTGCCATTTTTTACCTCATTTTATATATTTTAAAAATATTTTACTGATTAATTATCAAAATTTAACTATATTTTTAACTTAATTTACAAACTAATCGTATTAAGCAGCTATCGCAACACAATCACTTGCCCGCACTTTATCCCAGATGTAAGATCGCATGCTTTAATCACGTAAGTCGTTGATGAAATATGTTGCGCCACACAAATTGGCTTAAATGTTTGATTATTAATGTCTCTGTTACCACGACTATCATTAGGCGTATTCAAATACCCAAATAATGACACTCCGTCTTTTTTTGCTCTATTGCCAATACTAATATGGCTCACGCCCTCTAATGTAACACCAGCAATTTTTACTACCCCTGTATTCAGATAAAGCTGTCTACTCAGTTTCAAAACTATTCCATCAACATAATGATTGTTTTCTGGAGGAAACAACTGATTTATTTGTACAGTCGAATCTTCAAAACGTTTAAACGCCCCCCATACATCACTGGCTTCCTTTATTCCTCCGCCAGAACCCTGTGCTAAAACAGCAGATGCTGTGCTGTGACGGCGATTTTGAGTAAGCTGTTTCTCTGTCGTCTCTAATAACATAGCTGGAACAACTAAATCGGCTGAAACAGGCGAATCTGGCACTACCACGGCAACTGCTTCATTTTCGCTTGTTTCTTTTTCATTTACAGTACTTAATACCAAATCTAATTTTTGCGTATCTTCTTTTTGTGGCGGAGACTCTTCCTCAACACTTTTTCTTGCCTTTGCTTTTACTTTTGCTTTATATTTTTTAATAATCTGATTAAATTTCTTATTTAACCTAGCAAATCCCGCCTCTATAAGTTCTTCTTTAATAAAGCGAACCGACTCTAACCCACATGTATTCAAGGTCTTTTTTAACAGACTACTTAAATATTCATCTTCATATCGAACTATTTCTTCGCCTGTTAATTCTATCTTATAAATTAAAATTCTTTCTAAAATCCAAAAACGCTCCTCAGGGTTTTTTGATACTTCTAATATTTTTTTTAAAGAAGCCACATCGCCAAAATCGGCCGCATATTGCACATCTTCTGTATTATCGCTATGTGAAAGTACAAATAAATTTAAAACCTCTTTAGCCATTTTCATATATTGCGACTTTTTTTCATCTGATACAGCTGTTTTAAATTGAGAATATAACGCCGATGCATACGCGACTTCGTTTATTTTATCTAAAGTTTTTTTAAATTTTAAATCAAAAACGTTCATTATATCCTTACGTTTATAATAAGCTAAATCAGGCAAAGCATTTTTTAAACTATCTGCAAAATACATCCCTTCATAAGTTGGTGTTACTATAAATTTGTTAAATACACGATCCATTTCCATATTTTTACTTTTTTTAGTATCTTTTTTCAAACAGTCTATATACAAATTAACAGCATTTACATGCCCGTATTCAGCCTGACTAGATAATAGCTCGTATATTCTATCTTTATATCTAAAAAAATCAATTTTACAAAGTAATTTAGCATATAAATACTTAGATTGATCATCTTGAAGCTCTTTTATAACTCTTTCAAAAGACTTTATAAGACTGTCATAATTTTTTAGACTTACAAAGTGATTAGTAGAAGCAAACAAAACATCCAAAGCATTTTGTGACCGCTTACAACCGTTACTAGCAGCAAATTCATAATACTGTTTTATAGTTGCCAATACGACAACATCTTTTTCATCACACAACTTATTTAAGGTACTAGCATAATAATAAGCTGATTCAACCTTTCCTAAATTTGCTGCTAATTTCAATAATCTTAATCCTGAATGCACTAATGTATCTTGAGCCCTAAAATCAGGTAAAAAATTAAGACAACTCATGGTAATAAAACCTGAAAAAACAATACAGTCTACCTTTAACGGCCACTGAAATGCAAACTCTCTCAAATTTATATATTCTTTATAAATCAAATCTTTGTTGCCAGATATGCTTTTCAAATATAAAGACGCTAATTCAAATTTTTTATCACTTGATTCAACTTTTGACAAAAAAATTCCAATTAAACGTTCTTCACTTTTAGCAGGACTTGACTTAGCTATAAAGCTAGAGTCTTCTTTAGCAGCACCGCCACCACCAACACTAGCAATCGCAGCACCGCCACCGCCACCACCAACACTAGCAATCGCAGCACCGCCACTACTAAAGTGAGCAGCCCCAACATTAGCAACACTTCTTCCTGCCATTTTTTACCTCATATTATATAATTTAAAAAATATTTTACTTGTTAAGTAACAATTAAAATATAATTTAATTTAATTTAATTTAATTTACAATATAATTTTAAGACTGTCGCAAAATGAATAGGTATTAAAAGCTCTTTTTGAATTATAATACAAACTTCTGAACAACCAATTCTACTTTCCCCTGACTTACTTCTTCAGTCAACATACTGGTTATTGGCACTGCATATAATTCTGTGGCCATATAACCCGAATAGCCTTGCAACGCCAGCGATGCTGCGTTAATTCCTAGTTTTGTCCACAAATTTGCATCAAATGCATTCGGATCTTCGCAGCGTCCTTCATAGCCATAAAAATGAGGAATGGCCTTAAAACTATTGCTGTCAGCATTTGCTTCTAAACACTTTATCATGTCTTTTATCAACAACTGCTCTAACTCTAGTCGCAATAATTCAAAATTTCCGTGCGAATAATAACTGACTTGATCGCGCAATACATCTCGCACATCAAAATTTGGAATCCATTCTAAAAAACCCTCGTCTACACATATTACCCCATAATCTTTCTGATTTTTTCGAGCTCTTTGTATAAGCTCACATAACTGTGTAATTGTGTAATAATGTCTGCATAACTCATTTTTTTATCACGCACATCTTCGCCTAATAACACAAAATCAGGCTTAGCTATCTGCCCTACTGCTTTGGCGATATGCCCCGTTGATCGCCCCATTAGCTTTACAATATGCCAATATTTTTTTGTTGATTCTATATCTTTAATCAAGGCCTTCACTAAATTAGCATAAGTCTACGCTGTGCCAATTCACTACGCTTTTTGTCTGGATTAAGCCCAGCATAGACACTATTTAGTTTCAGATCAGCACCGCACCGCCACTACATGCGGCTTCAGCATCTCCCAGCTTACTATACACACGTGAAAAATGTGTTGTAGCCTCTTGAATACCCACATGCATATCGGTTGATATAATTCCCACCGTTTTGTCAAAAAATATGGCTTTTACAAAATCACTGGCCGTCTTTTCGAATGCCTCAATTTCTAAGCGTAAGGCTTGAATCTGAGGCAGCAACTCTGGCGTCAATGCCTTCGGTTGGGTGACGAGAAAGAAACGTTCTACCAAGGCTTGAATATCATCAAATCTCAACGTGGGAGACGCCGCGGTTACATCAGAAGC
>JBILGQ010000142.1:0-3996 GCA_044350955.1 Candidatus Marinamargulisbacteria bacterium
TGCTGCTATAGTTAAATCACATACCATGTGAAGTACATGACCTCCACCAATAGACCAACCGGCAACCATGGCAATGATAGGTTTTGGGCAAGTACGAATATCACGCTGAAAGTCGAGTACATTTAAGTGCATGCCACCGTTTTCGTCTTTATAGCCTTTATCGCCTCGAATTTTTTGATCGCCACCTGAACAGAAAGCCAGTTCGCCTTTGCCAGTTAAAATAATAACACCTGTATTAGCGTCCATTCTAGCATCGGCCAAAGCGTCTCTTAATTCTTGAACTGTTTTGGGTGTAAAGGCGTTGTGTGTATGAGGTCTATTAATGCTTATTTTTGCAATATTATTGGCTTTTTCATAAATAATTTCATCGTATTTTTTTTGCTCAATCCAAGATAAAGCGGGTATAATTTTTGCTTGGGTTTCTGTTAGTGTCATAGTGTCTCCTTTAAAATTTAATAGCACTTTCGATAAAGTTGCCATTTTCATAAATTAATCGTGAATCGGCAAAGATTTGGCCACCATTTTGCATGTATTTTATCATATCCCAATGCACGGCGCTTTGATTTTTACCGCCTGTTTCAGGGTAAGTAGAACCAACTGCCATATGGATAGTACCGCCAATTTTTTCGTCGAATAAAATATTTTTAATAGGGTGTTGAATAGTGTAATTAGTGCCAATGGCAACTTCACCAAACATGCGCGCACCCTCGATGCTAAACACCCGGTCTAGTACCTCTTGGCCAATATCAGCTTTCCAGATTTGAATAATACCATTCTCAATGTCTAAATGTATGCCTTGCACATCGCAGCCGTCATAAACAGTAGGTACATCAAAATAAATATGTCCGTTTACAGAGTCTTCAACAGGCGACGAAAATACTTCGCCCGAGGGCATATTTCGAATGCCGTCAGAATTAATCCAAAGTCTGTTTTGAACCGAAAAACTTAAATCAGTTTTTAGGCCCTTATACTGTAAGTGCTTAATTGTGTTTAAAAAATCGACGTATTTTTGTTGTTTTTGTGATAATTCTTTCCACGCTGCGATAGGGTCAGCTTCATTTAAAAAACAGGCGTTAAATACGAAGTCGCTGAATTCTTGTAGTGACATACCGGCTTCTTGGGCGGCCGATTGGGTAGGGAATATAGCGAGCACCCATGTGAGTTCTTTTTTTACGCTGCGTGACATTAGTGTTTGTCGAATGGGAAGCATAGATTGGCTGGCGTGCCTTTTTTTAGTGCTATCAGCACTGGCTGTAGATTTTAAATTAAAAGGGGCTTTTAGGGTGATAATGGCATCGAAATTTTCGATAGCATAGGTATAAAATTCTGAGGGCTGTTTTAGTTGATCTTCAGACGCATAGTCTAAGAAAAGTCGCTCTTCGTCTTCAAAACTTAGCATGAATTCTACAAAAGCTCCGCGTTGTAGTAAGACGATATAAAGTTCCTTTAATAAAGGTTCTGCAAGAGTAGTTGTTCGAACGAGTACTTTTTGGCCGGGTTTGCTTTTAATGCAATAATCCACTAATAAAGACGCGTATTTTTTATACATGGGTCATAGTGTAATCAATTTTAAAGTGAAAGAGAAGATGATGTCCTGATTTTTAGCTTATTTTTCACTCTGGATTCCCTAAAAAACCAGAGACGCATTGCCATGCGTTTCTTTTTTATGTCGGAACCAAGACGAGGTGTCTTTAGGATAAAAAGACACCTCTTGTGCTTAATTTAGATAATGAAACTGACAGTTTTTTGATTCGGCCAATTTTGAACACTCAAAAATTTGGGTTGTTGTGGCTTTAATGCCACGCACATCGATGCGTTTAATAGTCTTTGAGTTTTCTATGAATGATTTAAGAGACGATAAACAGGCTTCGCTTATGTTATTTCCGGCAACAAAAAGCGATTCTAAGTTGGGATGTTTATGAAGATTATCTAATAAAAAACAAAAGCTGTCATCGCTGAATTTATTTTCTGTTAGGACTAGGTGTTTGACTGATTTGTTTTCTTGTAAGGCTTGGGTTAAGTTTTTTAGGCCTTGGTCATGAATGTTATTATAGCCAAAGACTAGCCAGCCTATCGTTCGGTTTATTTTTAATAAGTCGCTTAAAGCTGCTTTTGCAAATTCTGATATCTGTATAGAGTTATGAGATAAAATTAAATGCTGAATTATTTGGTCGTTTTTAAGCTGCTGTGCAAGCTTAACTAGGCCTTGATCAGAGATATTATTATAGGCTAAAAATAGGGCTTTGTTGGCGTGATTGCCGCTTAGTTGCGACAGTAAAGTATTTAGGCCATGATCGCCCATATTTAATTGGGTATAGTGTTTACCAAATGTTGTTTGAGGGGCGTCGTCGAATTGGTTGCTGTAGAGGGGTTTTGTTGTTTCTTTTAGCTCCATTTTGAATGTGTCAGAGGAGTTTGGTTCTAAGCGTTGTGCTTTGCCTATACGACGTTCAGAGCTGTTTTCCCAGATGGCTTCTAACATACGTTTACATTATTACCGTTGCTGTATTTTCTACAGGGCCTCTTTTTATTGAAGAACCGCGTCTGTATTTTGTAATTTTTCCACGGGGTCTATTTCTCTCGTCTCTGCCTCCTTTGGTTATTGGGGGGCTTACTCGGGAGTATTGTTCGGTTTTACTGTGTTTTGTTTCTGTTGTTTGAGTTGTTAGTGAGATACGTAGACGTTCTAGATCGGCTTCTAAACGGTCTGCAGGGATTAAGTTCAGTTCTTTTGTAGACGATCGTTTTAATTCTTTAGGAGTATTTGTGTGATTAAATTCATCGCTCTCGTCAGATTCAGAGTGTTCTCTTAGAGTTTGTTCGGGTCTTACTACTGTATTGCTTTTTAGATTGTTTCTTACCGCTAAACGTTGGCTAATAGGAGTAACGTCTTCGTTAATGATATCTAAACTAAAAATATTAGGATCGGGTTCTTGTGATTTAGTATTTTGTGATTGTAAGCTAGGACTTTCTGTATCAATCTCACCCTCATCTATTTTAGTATCCGGTTCTTTACTGGCTAATACGCCAATAAGTTGGCCCAATGTAGTGGCAGAATCTAGATTAAATCTTTGACTCATTTTACCTAAATAACCAATAAATTTTTCATAAGTACTTGTGTTAGTGGAAGGTTCATTGTCTACTTCTAATGTCTCTCTGGGATCAGAGCCGTTTAGTTCTATAGCTAATTTCATTGGCAAAAAAAGTTGAGCTTTTTTGTTATCTTTTCTGCTTTCTTCTTCTGGCTCTTCTTCAGGAATCATTTGTAATCTTCCTGTTATTGTGCCATTTTCTGTTTCAAATTGAATAATTGGGTGTGTGTTTGCTTGAGAGCTTTTACGTATGGCATCATAAAAAGCATTGCTTTTGTCGTTTGTTTTCAATGCTTTTTTCAATCTTTGTTTGTATGTTGCTTTTTTAAATAATTCTAAATATAAGTCTTTGGGTAATTTAATAATTATTTCATCACCTTCACCTTCAGGAATAACAAAAGTGTCGTAAGAAGAGGTGATTTTTTTCGTTTTATCTTTAGGATCAATTTCCAGTAGTCCTTCTATTTCTTTCGCTACATCAACGCCATCTATATTTAAATTTCCATCTAAATTATTAGTGGTAGGTGTATTTGAAGGTATAAGTGAAGTTAATCCGCCTATCGCTACAATTCCTGCCACAGAGGCGGCTGCAATAAAACCTGTTGTAGTAAATGTTTCAATTTGTTCATCAGATAGAATTCCAAATGGAAGAATAGTGGTTGGGGTAATAATCGGCTCATATTCAATTGCATAGTCTATTTTTTGAGTAGTTGTTGTAGTGTTTTCTGCTGTGGGGGTTACATTTATAAGTTGAGGTTTTTTTGGGGTGGTGGCTATTTGATTTAAGTAGGGTTCACTTGTAATGATGTATGTGGGCAAGATTGAGGTCGGGGTTGGAGTTGTGTAGTACAGTATATTTGTATTTGTTGTATTGTAGGCTATTTCTTGTGAGGTTGTAGTGGTA
>JBILGQ010000143.1:0-3992 GCA_044350955.1 Candidatus Marinamargulisbacteria bacterium
CTTGGCAAGAAATAGAAAACACATTTTGAACACGGCGTTCTGTAGGCAAGCCATTGTCGTCCCATCCCATAGGATAAAACACTGTTTTACCCAACATGCGCTGAAACCTAGCTATAACATCAGTTTGCGTATACGAAAACACATGGCCAATATGCAAAGACCCCGACACAGTAGGAGGCGGAGTATCGATAGCGAAGGTATTCTCACGTGATTGAGAAGAATCCCAAGCATAGCATTGCTCTGCCTCCCATCTATCTTTCCATTTACGTTCTGACTCTACATGATTATATTTTTGTGGCAGCTCTAACATAGGCCCTTATTTTTTCATGAGAGTCAGCGTTCTGCAAGTTAATCTTTCTAAATAAGCCTAGACTAAGCAAAATTCAAATTTTAAAGATACACATCGCTAAAATAAAGGATGCTGTACTCCTCTTAAAAACCCAGGACTTAAGCCTTTCCCAGTTTCAAAAATTAAGGTTTGACTGGGTTTGTCGCCTTTTACGTCATAACTTTGGCAACTATATTCAGGCCCCCCAATAACAGTCCCATAAGCCGATAGCATCACATTATCTAAACCTAAAATTTTTGGTTTCACATGAGTTTTAATCCGAAATGCCTCACACGGAGTAAGCCCAAGATGCTCATGAAAGAAATTCATACGATCAATACCTTGATTCACATCCACAAACAACATTTTCCCAACCACTTTTGTAACTTTACTTTTTTGATTTGTCACAGACAATTGCCATACAGAACCCGATTTTGAATCTACTGTCGCTATTGCTTCAACTCTTCGTAATCGCATCGTATAATCAACGCCTGCCTCCATCGGATACTTCAAACTACACTTTGCTCCGTTGTCTTCATCACCACAAAATCCGTCTTGACAGTTTCGTTTACAAACACCATCAATGCCCTGATTAATGGGCAAAGCCATTGAATCCCCATCCCAAAACGAAAACAAAATCATGTCTTTTGTATTTTTACCTTTATTTCCAAAAACCTGAGGTCCAAAATAACCCGACGGACCATTCACTACTCCTATAGAAGTAGCCTCATAAACACCATTCTTTCCAAACTGTCGAAGCTGTTGCAAAGAATCCCAACTCACAGAAACCTCTATATCAAAAGCATTTAAATTTTTTAACGGAGTTCTATAGGTCGGTGTAGCATACAAAGCTTTTTGTTTATCAAAAGCCGAACCTGAATTCAAAGCCGACAATTCTAATGAACTATCTGACATAACATAAGAATCCGACAAATCAGAACCCCCCATAAAGTCTTTACTAGTATTCGAACAAGCTGAAATTAAAAGCAATCCCGAAATAAAAAACACCCCTAACAGCCACTGTTTCACTTTCATGTCCATCTCCCTATTGCTAAAAATTATTAAATAAACCCATCTAAAAAGACGACAAATCTAACAACTCTTTTACTTAGCAAATACGCAGCAAAGACAATGGCTCTGTCGCGAAATACCCAATCTAACCAATTTTAGCCCGGCTTATTCTATTACCATAGAACTTCGCCGTGCTACAAATTGCTCATCTTGAGCATTTGGCGACGTCGCCGACTTTAATAGTTGACCGTTTTGCGACAGTCTCACAATTTAACCATTACACTCAGTAAATCCAGTAAATTCAGTGTAGCTTATTCCGTAAATAAAATATAATAAAACATTAAATTAATAATAAATTTTTATAATTTATTTTGCAGCCAAAGCAAATATAGAACAGGATAGTTTCACGTGAAACACTCAAAAAAATAACAATACCGTTAAAACGGTAGATTTTCGCCGCATTTTAAAGCTAGAACAAGATATATTTTTTACCTCTCTTAAAACCATTATCAGGCTCAACGCCTATACCCGTCTCAAAAAACACGCCCACTCCATCTTCTTGCAAACCAACATTAAAACTATTACAGGTGCTGTTGTTTTTAGCACCGTTGACTGAAGCACTGGCTCCCA
The DNA here is from genome assembly GCA_044350955.1 of Candidatus Marinamargulisbacteria bacterium. Lineage (GTDB taxonomy): Bacteria > Margulisbacteria > Marinamargulisbacteria > JBILGQ01. The sequence goes on from JBILGQ010000143.1 coordinate 1,970, forward strand.
CTATAGAAACCTCTCTATCTGTATCTAAGAATTCTATGCCTCTGCTTTGTTTGACATAAAAAGCATTACAAGGCACTTTACCTAAATGTTCATGAAAAAAGTTAGCCTTTTTAATTCCTGTATACGTATCTTCAAACAATAATTTCCCCACAATTTTTATATCACCGGTCTCTCTATTTTCTACACTAAGCTGCCATATTGAACCCGTATAACTGACATTTTTTTTGCTACTATCATAGGCGTCTGTCGTCACATAGGTTACATTTTCAGACACACGTCTCATACGCAAAGCATATTCCACGCCTTCTTTTATTTCATATTTTAAATTGCATTTGCCCCCATTTAATACGCCTTCGCAATTATGATCTTGGCAATTCCTGTAGCAATTACCTTCATAACTCCCGTCATCATAAGGTATTGCTAACTTATTATGCTTTTTAGAATCCCAAAATGAAAATAATATACCACTGCCTCTAGTTTCATCCCCCAAAACTATCATACCAAAATAACCGCCTGGGCCATTTGCAAAACCTGTAGTGGTGGCTGCATATATTCCATTTTTTCCGTATTCTCTCATATCTTGAAAATCATCCCATTTGTATATAACTTGATAATCATAAGTATTTTGAGAAGTTAATGACGGATTATAGGTATATTTAGCATAAAGAGCTTTTTGTTTATGCCGCACATCTACTGTTCGAATATAATTGAGTTCTTTCGTTTTAAGTGTCGTAACGCCATCACTTAATTGTATTCTAAAGCTAAAATCATCGTCTAATCGCTGTATTAAATTATGTCGTTCTATAATAATTTGCCCATTCTCATTGACTTGATAAGTCCCTAAATAAGTCGTGCCAAACTCATTTGTTATCCGACTTACTTGTAACTCACTGACATCGCCCTCTATAGTAATAATAACTCCATCTGATAAATAAGATCCCCATACATGGTCAGTTATTTCTACTGACACAATTGAAAAACTAGCCCCTGAAACTACATCATTATCTATAACATTATCTGTAACCTCACTATTAGCCGTAGAATTTTCTTCATGAAAATAGCTATCTAAAGAATCACTATCACTCTCTTCAGCCTCTTCATAACTCTGCATCAATTGACTTATTTCAAGTTCATAAGACTCCAACTCTAAACTGTCAGCCTGATTGTTAATTGAAGAATCTGAATTAAGCGATTGACTTGAACAAGCGCTAATTAGTATTAATACAGATACTAAACAAAACTTTATTAAAAAATTATAAAACATAAATACTCTCCTATAATTTTTATTTCGTTTTCGAACCTAAAATAAAGGATGATCCTCGCCTCTTTCAAACCCTGCATCTATACCCCCACCTGTTTCAAATATAAAACTTTGACTATCTTTATCCCCACTCACATCATAACTTTGGCAGGTATACTCCGACCCACCAGTGACAGTGGCGACCGCAGATTTTATTTTGTTATCCGAATCCAAAATTTTTGGTCTTATATTAGCTTTAATATGAAAAGCCTGACAAGGGGTAAGCCCAATATGTTCATGAAAATACTTCATACGCTTTATGCCTTTATCCACATCAACAAACAACATCTTTCCTACAATTTTGCTTACCTGTGTTTGCTCATTTGTCACAGACACTTGCCAAACAGACCCCGATTGCGAATCAACAGTAGCAAATTCTTCTGTACGTTGCATACGCATTGTATAATCAACGCCAGCCTCCATAGGGTATTTTAAAGTGCATTTCGTACCATTATCTGAACCGCCACAAGCTCCATCTTGGCAATTGCGCTTGCAAGTTCCATCAATCCCATCATTAATCGGCACAGCCATTGAACCTGAATCCCAAAATGAAAACAATATAATATCATTAGAACTACCTTTACCAAAAACCTGGGCTCCAAAATATCCCGACGGGCCATCTACAATGCCAATCGTAGTTGCTTCATAAATACCTCTATTACCATAATTACGCAAATCGTCTAAAGATTCCCAACTAACCGAAACCTCCACATCATAGGTATT
>JBILGQ010000281.1:0-3973 GCA_044350955.1 Candidatus Marinamargulisbacteria bacterium
CTCACAAATTGTATACAAATAATTCACATAAGTATCAAAGCCCCATAAATCAAGCTTAGATCTTAATAATGGAAACGTATCAGGACGATTGAACACAGAATATACTATTTCACGAACACCATCTTCACGAGCTTTGCCGCAAGTACGAATAGTAGAATAAGGAACAACAAGGTTAGAATATTTTTTATTTTCGTATGAAAAAAGTTTTATTGATTTCGACTTTGAGTATACCAAACAGTTGTCTAATTCTTCGCCTAGAACTTGAATTTCTTGATCCAATTCATCGTTGCTTCTATTACCTAATGAATAACCTACCACTGTGTACTCCCCATTGAATGTCATGTGATTATAATTCTTGGCCACGACCTCCTCTCCCACCAGGGTAACCCGGCAATACCAAAGGCGCAGAAGGACTTAACGGCTGTGTTCGGAATGGTAACAGGTGTACCCCCTTCGCTATTATGACCAAGAATTATAATCACATTAAATGTGCTTTGAATGAATATTATATCTTACTGATTTATATATGTTAAGGAGTTATTAATCACAAACCGCTCTATCAAGACCTCAACCTATTAGTACTGGTTAGCTGAACACATTACTGCGCTTACACTTCCAGCCTATCAACCTCATTTTCTCCGAGGGGTTTTACTCCCATAAAGGGATGGGAAATCTTATCTTGAGGTGAGTTTCCCACTTAGATGCTTTCAGCGGTTATCTCGTCCATACATAGCTACCCAGCATTTACCCTTGGCAGAATAACTGGTACACCAGAGGTATGTCCATTTCGGTCCTCTCGTACTAGAAACAGCGCCTCTCAAATTTCCTACGCCCATAGCAGATATGGACCAAACTGTCTCACGACGTTCTGAACCCAGCTCACGTACCACTTTAATGGGCGAACAGCCCAACCCTTGGAACCGACTCCAGCTCCAGGATGTGACGAGCCGACATCGAGGTGCCAAACCTCCCCGTCGATGTGATCTCTTGGGGGAGATAAGCCTGTTATCCCCGGGGTAACTTTTATCCGTTGAGCGATGGCCCTTCCATACGGAACCACCGGATCACTAGGTCCGACTTTCGTCCCTGCTCGACTTGTATGTCTTGCAGTCAAGCTCCCTTATGCCCTTACACTCTACAGACGATTTCCGACCGTCTTGAGGGAACCTTTGAGCGCCTCCGTTACCTTTTAGGAGGCGACCGCCCCAGTCAAACTGCCCACCAGACTATGTCCTTTTTCCGGATAACGGAAAGAAGTTAGAACTCCAAAGTAATCAGGGTGGTATCTCAACAACGACTCCACGCAAACTGACGTTTGCGCTTCAAAGTCTCCCACCTATCCTGCACAAATTACTCCAAAATTCAAAGCCAAGCTACAGTAAAGCTCCACGGGGTCTTTCTGTCTTGCTACGGGTAATCCGCATCTTCACGGATATTTCAATTTCACCGGGTCTCTCGTTGAGACAGCACTCAAATCGTTACGCCTTTCGTGCGGGTCGGAACTTACCCGACAAGGAATTTCGCTACCTTAGGACCGTTATAGTTACGGCCGCCGTTCACTGGGGCTTCAATTCGCTGCTTCATCCCGAGGGATTAACAACTCCTATTAACCTTCCAGCACTGGGCAGGCGTCAGCCGATATACATCACCTTGCGGTTTAGCATCGACCTGTGTTTTTGGTAAACAGTCGCTTGAGTCATTTCATTGCAACCCATTCTTGCTCCAGTCGTAAAGACCATCACAATAAGTGGGCACCTCTTCTCCCGAAGTTACGAGGCTATTTTGCCGAGTTCCTTAACGAGAGTTATCCCGCGCGCCTTAGTATTCTCTACTTACCTACCTGTGTCGGTTTTAGTACGGTTACCAACAATCCTCACTAGAGGTTTTTCTCGTCAGTGTAGAATCAATCACTTCCCTGCAAGCAGGTCGTACTCGCTTCTCAGAGTAATGGGAAAACGGATTTGCCTATCTTCCCCTCCTACATGCTTAAACCACAATCCAATAAGTGGCTGATCTATCTTACTGCGTCACCCCATTGTTAATAACGGCTTGCTAGTAGTACAGGAATATTAACCTGTTGTCCATCGACTACGCCTTTCGGCCTCGCCTTAGGCCCGACTAACCCTGGGCGGACGAGCCTTCCCCAGGAAACCTTAGGTTTTCGGCGAAAGAGATTCTCACTCTTTTTTTCGTTACTCATGCCGACATTCTCACTTCCGCTTCGTCCATCAAAGCTAACGCTTCAACTTCAACCTACTACGGAACGCTCCTCTACCGATCAATAAATTGATCCCGTAGCTTCGGTACTGTACTTGAGCCCCGTTACATTTTCGGCGCAGGGTCGCTCGACTAGTGAGCTATTACGCTTTCTTTAAAGGATGGCTGCTTCTAAGCCAACCTCCTAGCTGTTTAAGCAACCCCACTTCCTTTTCCACTTAGTACAGATTTTGGGACCTTAGCTGACGATCTGGGATCTTTCCCTTTAGTCTTAGGAGCTTAGCCCCCTAAGACTCACTCCTGAGTATAGCAACTTGGCATTCGGAGTTTGCCTAGGTTTGGTAACGTTGGTGACGCCCCTAGCCTAAACAGTGCTCTACCTCCAAGCGCCTAACCTCAAGGCTGACCCTAAAGTCATTTCGAGGAGAGCCAGCTATCTCCTAGTTCGTTTGGCATTTCACCGCTATCCACAAGTCATCCAAAAGTTTTTCAACACTTACTAGTTCGGGCCTCCACGTGATTTTACTCACGCTTCACCCTGCTCATGGATAGATCACTAGGTTTCGGGTCTATTGCAAATAACTAAACGCCCTATTCAGACTCGCTTTCGCTACGGCTCCGTTTTAAACTTAACCTTGCTATTTACAATAAGTCGCCGGCACATTCTTCAATAGGCACACCGTCAGTCCCGTATGGAACCTCCGATTGCTTGTAAGCATATGGTTTCATGTTCTATTTCACTTCCCTTCCGGGGATCTTTTCACCTTTCCCTCACGGTACTAGTTCACTATCGGTCATACACTGGTATTTAGCCTTGGATAATGGTCTACCCTGATTCCTACAAGATTTCTCGTGTCTCGTAGTACTTAGGAATACTTTGACAAGGGTCTAACTTTTCGTATACGGGACTTTCACCCTCTATGATTGGACTTTCCAGACCATTTTACTAAGCTAGACCTTGGTAACTTGTCTACTTCAATGTGGTAAAGTAATAAAGTATCCTGCAACCCCCTAACTACAACGCCTACATGCTTGACATAGTTAAGGTTTAGGCTGATCCCTTTTCGCTCGCCGCTACTAAGGGAATCTCTTTTGATTTATTTTCCTCTGGTTACTTAGATGTTTCAGTTCGCCAGGTTCCCTTCGTTACCCTATGTGTTCAGATAACGATGCATAGGCATGACCCTATGCAGATTTCTCAATTCGGAGATCTCCGGATCAAAGCTTGTAAGCAGCTCCCCGAAGCTTATCGCAGCTGTCCACGTCCTTCATCGGCCTGTATGCCAAGGAATCCCCCATATGCCCTTAATATCTTGATAGATGCGGTTTATGAATAATAACTCTTAGTTAAACATTCATATATAAATCTTATTAATATTCAATTTTCAAAGACCCAAAAAAACTCGAGAAAAACTCAAGTTTGTAAACTTTATTAAAGAAGCATTCATTTGTCAACGCTATTTTTTAATATAGTGTTAGTATTTATTAATTTTTTTTAAAGTCAAAATTCAAAATTTATTAATATTTGTTCTAAATTGAAGCAGTTTTAAAAATTTCATCCATCATAAAAATAGATTCTGTTTAAAATTAATATATTGAATTATTTCGATTTTAAAAAATCAAGATGCCCCAAAGAATCTCTTTTGTAAAAAATTAGGAATACTCTAAAAAATTCCCCAGTATCTGCATACCAATATCCGAACTTTTTTCAGGATGAAATTGGCAGCCCCAAATAGGACCTCGCTGAACAGCTGCT
>JBILGQ010000144.1:0-3960 GCA_044350955.1 Candidatus Marinamargulisbacteria bacterium
GCCATGATGGGCTACTTTTAGTACCTGGCTATGCAATTTTTTTTTGTAAGTAGAACTTAAGACAGACTCGGCTTCTTGTTCGATGTCACCGGTGAATAAAAAGGAATAATCGTTATATAGTAGTTTAAGAATCAATGATTTATTGTTTTTATCAGCGAAATGATGATGATGCGTAGTTAAGAACACTAGCTGTAATGCGTCTAAAGTTAATGTGGCTGGTGATGATTGAGCCTGTAGTTTAATGGATAATTCTGTTAATTGTTTTTCTAAGTCGGGGTAATGTTTTAAGTCACCGTTGTGTATGAGGGTTCCAATAGAAATTTCTGAGGCCAATTCAGAAAGCGCCCCCATGTGGTCTTTATCAAAATGAGAAATAATGACTAAGTCAAGGTGATGAATACCTTTGATTTTTAAAGCTGGTAATAATACGTTGTTGCAGATATTTCCGAAGGGAGGCGAAAAATCGTTGCCGGTATCTATTAATACAGTGAAGTTTTTATATTCGATTAGACATGAATCTCCTTGCCCGACGTCTAAAAAGGTGATGATTAATTTTTCTTGTTGCAATGCTAAAATATTGACGCTTGTAAAAAGAATTAGTGTTAGGCTTACACTGATTAGTCTATAGTGGTTTAATTTTAAATTTTTTAGTGTTATCAAGATTAAGCCTAAAAAGGTGATGAATAAAATTGGCGATATTTTTGGGATATGAATCATGCTAAGTGGGATTTTTGCAAAGTATAATGATAAATTTACAATGCCCAATAACATTAAATAAGAGAGCTGGTCTATTATTTGTGAAAATAGTGGGAGTATGAAGCCTAAACAGGTCGAGAAAAAACCAATTATAACGGTGTATTCTATAAACACTGCACAAATTATATTCACCACGATGCTGCTAATAGATACTGCGTGCATACTGACTGCTAAAATTGGAAACGACCATAACCAAGGAACAATTCCCATACACAAGCTTTGTTTGATAAGTTTAGGCCATCGTTCTGGTAATTGTTTTTCAAAAGACGGTACTCCAAATAATAAGGAACTGGTTACAGTAAACGATAAAAGGGCGCCTAAGTTGGTGATAACAAGAGGGTCTAAAATCATCATAATAGCTGCGCTTAAGCTTAAAATATGCAAGGGAGTCGTTTTGTATCGTATGACGTATTTCATGGTTAATAAAATTAATGTCATAAGTAATGCTCGAAATACCGAAGCTCCGCCACCGGTGATAATATAAAAAAAAGCGCCAGCAGGAATTAAGACAATAAATTGGTAAAATCTAAAAATTCTAAAAAAATTTAAAAGTCTGTGTAAGCAGGATAATATTAATGACACTTGCGATCCGGATACTACTAAAGCATGTAATAAACCTGATTTTATAAAAGAAACTTTAAATTCTTTGGGGATGCTTGTTAGCATTTCGCCGAATATTAGAGCTGAATACAAATCGGAATAACCTTCTGGTAAATTTTCTTTATGCCTGTTTACTATGTGTTTTTTTGTCTGATATGCCAGTTTAGAGATAAGCGCTGGTTTTTCGTCGATCTTTTTGATTTTTTTGGCATGAAAATATCCGGCTGAATTTTGAATAACGGCGTATCGGTAAGAATTGATTCCTCCGGGATTTCTTGGTTTTTGAGGGGCTAAATAAGTACCAGATAATTTTAAGATTTCTCCGGGAAAATATTCTTTATCACCAGTTTTTACCAGAAGAGTCAGGCCATTATCGAGAGTTAAATTTGTGTAGCCAGCTTTTGCACCCAGACTTACGGTTCCCGTGATGTTTCGAGGCTTGCTTTGTATAAATGTTATTAGTGATTTTTCTTGGGCCTTGTATGAGATATGGTAATAGAGAGAAAAACATACTCCGATACTGAAGCCCAAAAAAAGGTATGATAGTGTTTTTTTTGATTTTACAAAAATAAAGCCCATATAAAGGACCGTTATAAAATGTAGTTTAGTAAAAAATGCCGTGCAAACAAAGCAACACAAGACGCTGTAGGGTAGCAGGTACACAGTCATGATCTGGTCTAATTGTTCGTTTAGTTTTGCTAAATAAACTTGGATAAATGAGGGCATCTGGTTAGTTTAAAAATAAATATCTGTAATATCAATTATATTAATATAAATATAAATTCACAGTGATCATTTTAGGTGCTAAAATTTAGTTTTAGATCCACAGCCATCCCATAGAAAAATAAAAATAAGCCTCTAAAGACACCTTTGAACCGGCACCTCGCAAGTATATTGTGTATCTAATTCACTCTTTCCAAATGCGGGAGAGAGTGCCCAAAGGGCGAGAGAGGGTGCGTCATCATGGTTCAGACATAAAAAAGAAATGGATGGCAATAGAGAATTGTAGAGACGCAAAATCATGCGTCTTTTTGTTATTGTCTGTCTGAATAAGGATTTTGGAATGGTACTTTTACACCAGCACTTTGCACGCACTCCCAATATGCAGAGAGGATGTATACGATCGACAATGTATTGCCGCGTCGCTTTGCTTCTCGCAATGACGCAGAGAAAGGGGATTTTGACTTTTTTGGGTCTAACAAAGGACAGATTACGACCTGTCCCTACATATGTTTAATCAAAATTTTGTGTATTTGAAAAATATAACCCGTTAATTCCTGAAAACTACATTATTTGTAGAGGGGCGACCAAGCTCCTGTTAAAATAAATTGAAAGCTCTTGTTCATCTCTAATAAGCGATGTGCGACATCTAATAAAGCAGGTATTTTCTGAACCTCATCGATAATAATAATCGATTTTTCTTGGCCTAAAATAAGCTCTTCTAACTGCTCTGGATAAGATGATTAGGCTTTTTTTGACTTTAATTTTTTTTCTTTTAATATTTTCGGGCTATTATATCGAATTATTGCTTAGAAAATTGCTTCTTCATTAAATTTTAGATATACTGTGTGTCAAAAATGACTCTAAAAATTTTTTAAATCCCTGTGTTAAATGAGGACATATATGAAGAAAAATCAACTAATAAAAAAAATTCTGATATTGGCGTTAATTATTATTCCAACCGTTTCTTTGACGACATTAATGCTGATGAACAAAGATAAAATTGGGGTCTCGAAACATCAAAAAGAAATTACCCTGGTTATAAATGGCATGTTCGGAGAACACTGCCCTAAAACCATAGAAGAAGCTTTTGCGCCTATCGAAGGGGTTAAATCGGTTCAGGTAAATTATGACACAAAAAAAGCGCTTATTGTGTATGACAGCAGTAAGTTAAACGAGGAAGATTTGAAATCAGTGGTAAAAAAAGCGGGTTACATTGCCAGTGATGAGAACAAATTACAAGTTCTTGAGTATAATATTCGCTTTAATTAATTCATGCTTCAACGTCTTGGCACAACAGTTTTATTAGTTTTATCAGACTTGGGCGAACTAACTTTACTTGCCTATCGTTTTTTTGTAAGTATTTTTTCTACTTTTAAATTAACACAAAAATTATCAGATCAAGTGTATGCCTTGGGTTTGAAATCGTTGCCGGCTACTGTGATTACGGCGTCGTTTATTGGCATGGCCTTTAGTTTGCAAATTGTACGGGAGTTTGAAAAATTTGGTGCTAATTCTATGGTCGGCGGTATTGTTGGATTGGCAATTTGGCGCGAGCTTGGGCCTTTGTTAACTGGTGTTGTAGTGAGTGGGCGTATTGGTGCTGCTATTTCTTCTGAGCTAGCGTCGATGAAGGTTACAGAGCAAGTAGATGCGTTAAAAACATTGTCTCAGGATCCGGTTAAGTATTTGGTGGTGCCTCGCATTTTGTCTACTATGATTATGATGCCAATTTTGGTAGGAATTGCTGACTTGGTTGGCTTTTTAAGTGGTTTGTTTATAGCATCTACTATTGCGCAAATTAACATGCATGCTTATTTTCATTCAGCGTCTTTAATGTTGTCGTCTTTTGATATTATTGGCGGGTTAATTAAAGCCGTAATT
>JBILGQ010000145.1:0-3917 GCA_044350955.1 Candidatus Marinamargulisbacteria bacterium
AAAAATAGAGTCCGATTTTGAAAATGGAGAAGCAGAATTACGCCAATTATTACCAGCTTTAAATGAGGCCCAAAACGAAGTAGACAGGATCAAGCAAGATTTAGAGAAGGCGGCTGATGACGATGTTGAAGGATTAGAAAACGAACTTAAAGGTGCGGAAGTAATCTTACAAAATCTTAGAAATGTATTCATCGAAAAAGCAGATGAATGTAGTTCGACAGTTTATCAAAGCATAAATGAGTGGTCTGAAGACAGATTAGGAGATTTTGGCTTAACAGATGACGATTTAATAGGAACAATCGATAATGCAATCGTCAAACCTAACGATACTGATCGTGATCCAATAGAAATAGCGTTAGAAAAAATTAATGAAATTGATGATGCTGATATGAAAGCTAAGGCTATTCGTTATTTAAAGGCTGTTTTATCTTCGCAGTACAAAGAAGATTTACAACAATTTTATCTTCGTGGCGGCAAAGTTTATCAAGACGCTCGTAGTGAACACACTACTATTGAACCTCAAACTAAATTTGAGAGCCGTTTTGTAAATCGATCGGTAATGAGTGATACTTTAAGAGCACGGCAAGAGTTTGGTGACTGGCGTAATAATTTGCCTGAAGGATCTTTGCCCACTGAAATTTTATACAAAGGAACTGGGGTTACTCAAGATAATCGTATTAAAATAATATGCGGTGCTTTTAAAGAGGATTTAATTAATAAAGCATCTTTACACGGAAAAGCGGCAGGGGCAGCTGTTGATGAACGCTTGCCGGGTGTGTTAAAGACGTTATCTCTAAGAGAATTATATGATTTAAGACGCGATTTAGCTGCTACAAAAGAACCGCTGTTTTTAGATGAGTTTGGGAAACAAAAGGGAGAGTTATCGAAAAAAATATCTGAAACTATATCTGAAAAAATTAAAGCAATAGACGTTTTGAAACGGGATATAGAACAGGCTTTGAAAGAGATAGAGAAAAATCCTAATGATATTGAACAACAGGTTAAACGTATTTCTATAAACTTAAGGCAGCTAGATATTGGAATAGAGAAAGATGTACTGGATGCAGCTACAAAGGAAGCGACGGGTGGTGATGAGGCTAAAGAGGTGTTTAAAAAGCAAAAAGAAGTACTTAATTCGGTAAGTAAATTGCTGTATTTACGCGCTGAAAAAGCTCTTAAGCGTATTGAAAACCATGGGGTAACTACAACACTATCAGAAGATTTTGAATTTAATCAAAACTCAGCAGCCTTTTTAGAAGGGCAAATTAATGCTGAACTAGCTAAAGATCCGAAAGATTATAATAAATTAATTCTTTTGTCAGACATGTTAGGCGAAATAGACCCTAATCTTTTTACTAATCCTAATACGTTCAAAGATCTAGAAGCGAGATTAAAGGATAGTTTAGTAGATTTAGAGAATGGAATTGGTGCTAGTCAAAAGCGATATGTCAAAGAGTCTAAGGCTCAGATTGCCTACAATGACTTTGCTCAAAAAGTTGCCGAAGGTGAAGATGTGGCTATTGATATGATGCTTGATATTCAAACGCCAAAGCAGTTAGATCAATTTGTGGAAGCATTATTAGATCAAATGGGAGAAAGGGTAAATAGTAAAGAAAATAGGCGTATAGTAGAGTTTTTGTTTAAAGACGCTTCTTCTGGAGTACGAAATATCGATATGCTTAGAATTAAAGGTGGCAGTGTAAAACAAAGCAAAAATCTAAAATCTTTGTATTCAAAATTGTTTTTTTATATGAAGTATATTGCAACTACAAAAGACAAACCAGGCTTATTCAGAGAAGTTCTAGAATTTATTAATGATAATAAGGCCGATGTTGGGGTAGGTATTGGTCAATCTACCGCATTTGTTACTAATGGGTTGAGAGAGACGATTCAAAAAACAAAGTTTATGGGAAGCGATTTTTTTTCAGAAGAAAATATGGGTATAAAAGAAGACACACGTATGCTTTTATTTGAAGAAAGTTTAGTTAAAACTAATAATGTTCAAGAAATGGAAATAGAGTTTAAGACCAAATTGATACCTGTTTTAGATTCGTTTAAAAATATGCCCGAGGGGTTTAAGAAGCAGAATCAGAATAAGTTAGTAGCTCAAATGATTGCTAAATTTTGTAAATATAATCCTCTGTTTAACGCATTATTAAGAACCAGACGTGATGTATTGGATCTAAAGAATATAAGATTCGACAGTAAAATGGATGTCAGTAAATTTAATGAATTTATTAAAGAAGATATAACAGGCAATAATGGAGGTGTATTGAAAGAGTTAATACTACAAAATGATTGGCCCCAAAATCGGACAAACACGGCCATTGCGCTGATGCTCACATCATCTAGCGATGAAGATCGGCGTAAAATCATGAAAGGCCTATTACATATGGTTAATGCTTCAAACACAGGTAACAAAAGCTTAGGAGAGAAAAAAAAGATGCTTCAAGTTTGTCAACAACTATCGGTTTATTTACAAGCCTTTGATTCATCAAATAAAAATTACAAAGGCATACCGGAATTTATAGAAAAATTTAAAAGTTTGTTATTTAAAGCTAAAGCGCCTACTTTTATACATGAGAATTTCTTTGTGGACAATAAAGATTCAATAGCTGCTAAAGAACGTGTGGGGATGAAGAATTTTTCACAAAGTATAGTGAGAGTGCTAAAAAGAGACGATATAGGAATTTTGGGGCCTAATGGCGATATTTTATTTATTCCTAATGACGACGACCCAACTCCTAAGCTTCCTAAAGAATTTGAACCATATAAAGCGATAATTTATCAGAAACTAAGAGATGCTCAATCGTTACAAATCAAGATACAAAATAATGAACTAATTAATGAAATAAGTGAACAAGATAAGGCTACATTAATAAAAGAAGGCGTTTTAGATAGAAACGGATTTCCAAAAAAGTCAAAAGCGTATTTGGAACAAGAAATTCATGATGCCTATAATCAATTAAAGTCAGCGTATGATGTGAATATGAACCCGGAACGCGATATATCGGAAGATTATATTAAGCTTTTGAAAATCAAAGCAGGGGACAATTTGAGTGAACCTGAAACTATCGCAACTTGGTGTAGTACTTTAATGATAACTTTCGATCAATTTACCCAGTTAAGAGATAAACTACTTAAAGGTCTATTTGTTGATGGTGACGGAAAGATAACAGAGGAATTTATACAGGCAGATCCTATAAAACAACTGTTGCAGTATGTAAGACGTCTCAACAGAGCGAATATAATTCCCAATAATTCTTTAATTAATTCTGCACGGCAATTATTAAAAGCAAATCAAGACGCCTTTAAGGAAAATGTCGATGAACAACATACAAAGACTGGGATAGAGATTGGGGATATAGCAGTCTTGCAAGAAACTGCTTTTAATCAACCTCAAAAAGATACAGGCAAATCAGGTAATGGGGTGTGGTGTGAAGTATTAGGCATTACACCGCTTCAGTTAGAAATAATGTTGCGAAATTTAAGAGGGCATGAATTTTTTAAACCCGGTATTAATAATGAGGACAAAGTAAATATGTTATTAGATACGGCAATAACTACGACTGATTATTCTAAAACTGACAAGCCTATGACCTTAAGAGATTTTTATACTTTAAATAAGCAGATGCTACAAAAAAAACAGGATGTGCAGCATTATCAGCCAGGTGGAAAATTCGTCAAAGTAGATGATGCTTTTAACGCTGAGGTTGACTTTTTAAGAAGCCAAATGAATTTAGATAATAACACGGCAACTCATATTACTGTTTTGCTCAAAAACCATAATGCTTATGCTGGTGGCAAAATAAGCCATGATTTAAGCTTTATGGATTACCCAGAGGTTAAGGAAAGTTTAAAATCACAGCCACTAAAAGATGGTTTTGGTCTTGAGCTTAGCGAAGAAGCGATACGGG
>JBILGQ010000146.1:0-3896 GCA_044350955.1 Candidatus Marinamargulisbacteria bacterium
TCTGTCCGGTTTGTTCGAATTTTTTTAAAGAGCCATAACTAATACCCGATTTTTTTGATAACGTTTGCTGACTTAAATTAAGTTCAAGTCTACGATTACGAAATCTATAGGCTATTTCTTTTTTCATGTCATGAGGAGTTATAAAATTAATTGATATCATGATAATCCTTGTATAGAATTTTTATATATAAAAATAACACCTTGTATAATCGATCAAAAAACAACGAATAAACAGATGCTCTAAGATTGACGTCCATACTATATTACAGATACCATGAAACTATCTAAGTTATAAATTAAATTAAATTAAATAAGAAAACTATGATTGTTTCGATATATGCAGCTTTTTTAGCCTTGTTTTATGTAGGATTAAGCGTTAGAACCTTGTCATTAAGACGCCAGTTAAAAATAGGTGTCGGTGACGCGGGAAATGAACGCATGCTACGTGCAATGCGCGTGCATTCAAACTTTTCTGAATATGTGCCTATAGCACTGATACTAGCCATATTAGTAGAGCAAGCAAACACTCAGATAATTATTGTGCATTTTGTATGTGCAATACTTTTAATTGGCAGATGTATCCATGCTTTTGGAGTATCAAAAGTTCAAGAAAATTATAAATTTCGTGTGACAGGAATGGTCTTTACTTTTACTAGTATTTGCAGCAGTGCCTTTGTATTGTTAGGGCGAGCTTTTCTTTCTTTCTAATCTCAGAGTTAATTAACGAATTCCCTATTTTAAAAGACTAAAAAATCTATAAAATATACTATAAAATCTAAAAAAAATTTAAGGATAAATATATGGCTATTTCACCAAGAGTTACAGCAGCAGAAAAAATACAAAAATTTGTAAGAGGGCGTTTGGCGAAACAAAGAAAGGCATCGCCTAGTTCGGCTCCAAAAGTTAATGCATCTGGAACCGCTACTGCTGCAAGAGTTATGTCTGAAAAAACAGAGAAATTCTTTGAGGCAGTAAAGAGCAATGACCCTGCAAAGCTCAGAAATCTTGGTAAATTTGGGGATACTGGTGAGGAATTAACGACAGGAAACAAGAGTTTAGTATTCTTTTTGGCCTTAAAACATAATAATCCTGATTTAGTTAAAGAATTGCTTGAATCTGGCATGATTGCTGAGTTGTTATCAGTTGAGTATATAAAGAAGTCAATTTTACTGTTTATAGACGAGAATCGTTGTGACCTCATTAAGGGGCTGCGTAACTTTGATATGTTTAGCAAGGAATTAAGCTTAGAAGATAAAAAAGAGTTATTCTTAGCAACTATAAAATATAAGAATACTGATTTAATAAAAGCTTTGTATGAATCTGGTTTAACTATAGAGGAATTATCATCAGAACATAAAAAACAGTTACTCTTTTATGCAAGTATTTATAATTCTAATAAAGTTATTCAGCAGCTGAAAAGCCATGGAGTGATGGCGGCATTGTTGTCAGGTGAAGAAAAGTTGGGAATGTTGATAGCGGCTATGGAAGCCGGAGATGTCGATTCGATTAAAGGGCTGAGAGCCTTTGGAATGACTGGCGAGTGGTTAAATCCAGAAGATAAATTTAATGTATTCTTAATGGTTGTAAAACATAATAATCCTGATTTAGTTAAAGCATTTGGTAGCTATGAGGAGATTGTCGAGGGGTTAACGTTGATACATAAAGGAGCTCTATTGTTAGCAGCTATAGAACATAATAATCCTACTATGCTCCGAAGTCTTTGTGAATGTGGAGTGACTGGTGAGGGCTTTAGTTTGGAAGATAAACAAGAATTATTGGAAGCAGTTATAAAACATAATAATCCTGCTATGCTCAAAAGTCTTTGTGAATGCGAGGTGACTTGTATGGGGTTGCAGTCACAATATAAAGTTAGTTTATTGCTACAAGCGATTAAACATAATAATTCGGCTTTAGTAAAAGCATTGGGTGAATGCGGAGTTACGGGAGAGGGATTAAGTCTAGAAGATAAAAAACAGCTGCTCTTTTCTGCAGGTCTTTATTCTAATGAAGCCATAATTCAAGAGCTGAAAGAACATGGAGTGAGTGTTGCATTGTTGTCAGATGAAGAAAAATTGATGATATTGAAAGGGACTATAGTAAAAGGAGATATCGATTCGATTATAGGGTTTAAGGCCATTGGAATCACTGGTGATAGCTTAAGTTTGGTAAATAAAAAAGAGTTATTAATAATAGCTGCAAATCATAATGATTTTAAGGTAGCCGGAGCATTGAGGGAATGGGGAGTTACTGGAGATGTATTAAGTTTAGTAGATAAAAAAGAGCTGTTGTTAAAAGCTGTGCAAGAAAATAATTCTAATTTAATTACAGGGCTTTTAAAAGTTGGTGTAACAGGCGAGGGCTTAAGTTTAGAAGATAAAAAAAAGTTCTTGTTAATGGCTGCAAGTCATAATAGTTTGGAGTTAATGGCCTCCTTACATACATCTGGTATTACTGATGAGGTTACTGCATAGGAGCTAGTATTATTGGTCAGAAAATTTAAAAGAATGATTTGATTATTTGAAAAGATATTAATTTAAAAATTATAAAAAATATTATAAAATCTAAAATTAGTCAGAAAATTTAAAAGAATGATTTGATTATTTGAAAAGATATTATTGTAAAAATTATAAAAAATATTATAAAATTTAAAAAAAATTAAGGAGAAAAATATGAGTTATTCAGAAAGAGGTATGCCAGCACTTAGGGTGCAAAAATTAGTTAGAGGGTATTTGGTACGAAAAAACCAAGTATCGCGTAGATCGGCTTTAAAAGTTCCTTCATCTAGGTTGAGTGATGAGAAGAAGGAATGGATTTCTGCAGCACCTACAGCAAAAAAGTTGTTTCTTGAGGCGATAAATAAGAATAATTTTCGTTTAATTGATCCGCTACGTGCATCTCGCGTGACGGGTGAGAACTTAAGTTTGGCAGATAAAAAAGAGTTATTGTTAACAGTTTTAAAAGTTTATAAGGATTGTTTTTCGATGCGCTTTAAATTTAACAATTTGCTTAGTGCACTTAATAGGTCTGGTGTAATAGCGGATAGTTTATCAGGTGAAGAAAAAAAAGCGATATTTTTGGATGTTGTAAATTCTGAGAATCGTAAAAATAAAGAGTTAATTAAAGATTTGAGTGAGTTACAAGTGACAGGGGCGTCATTATCAGATGAGGCAATAAGAGATTTGTTGTTTATAGCGGTAAAGCATAAATCTGTTGCTTTGGTTATGGCAATGAATGCGTTTGATGCATGTACTTACAACTTGCAGTATTCTGATAAGAAAAAATTATTATTTGAAGCTGCGAAATATAAAAATTGTGATTTGGTTAATGCTTTGGAATATACTAAGGTAGTTACTGATATGTTATTTGATATACATAAAAAAGAGTTATGCTTTTCGGCAGTTGCATCTAATAATCTTGATTTGCTTCAACATTTGATTCTATTTGGTATGACTAGCAAAGATTGGACGAATAAAGAGAAAAAAGCATTGTTATTTAATGCTGTTTATTTAAAAAACTACTTGTTAATTGTTGAGTTGCGTCACATTGGGGTAACCGGTGACTGCTTAACGGATAAGGAAAAAAACCAAATAGTTCGCTTGGCTGTTCGCTATAAAGATGAGTGTGTTATTTTGGCATTGAAAACCTCTGGAATAACAGGTGAATAATCCTCTATTATTAAAAAATAATACTAAAAAATATTATAAAATCTAAAAAAAAATTAAGGAGAAACATATGGCTTATTCAGTAAGTCCTGCTGGAGCATCAAGGTGCAGAGGAATAACGGCAGCGAGTGGTGTAAAAAAAGATATTGTAAAAAATTTTAATTCTCAGGCCGTTGCCATACTTGAATTGTTGCGCAAGAATATCGTGATCGGAAACGATTTATTACCGAACTA
>JBILGQ010000147.1:0-3887 GCA_044350955.1 Candidatus Marinamargulisbacteria bacterium
CTGCCCAAGAAATGACCAAATGGTTTGATACAAACTATCATTACATGGTGCCAGAATTTTCTGAAAACACCAATTTTTCAATTAAATCATCTAAAATTTTTGACGACTATAACGAAGCAAAAAAGTTAGGTATACAAACAAGGCCAGTACTAGTAGGCCCTGTAACGTATTTAAGTATAGGCAAAGACTATTCAACAGTGAAAAACTTTAATAAATTCTCGCTTCTAGACAATTTATTAAAAACCTACAAGGATATTCTGACAAAACTGTCTAAATCAGGTGCTGAATGGGTACAAATTGACGAACCTATCGCCTCCCTTGAATTAAATAACGAACAAAAAAATGCTTTAAAACAGGCGTATAATTATTTTTCTCAAGAAGTTCCCCAAATCAAAATTATGTTTACGACTTATTTTGATGCCATGAAAGAAAACAGCGATTTAATCGCCAATTTACCTGTATCAGGACTTCATATCGACGCTACGAAATCGAACGAATCAGAACTAGTCAGTATCGCCAAAATTCTTCCTAAAGATACACTGCTTTCTGTAGGAATCGTAAATGGAAGAAATATTTGGATAAATAACTATGAAACAAGCTTAAATACAATTCAAAAAGTAAAAGGCATTGTTGGTGAAGACAGGCTGATTATCGCTTCATCCTGTTCATTACTTCATAGCCCAGTCTCGTTAAAACCTGAAGAAAAACTAAACCCTGAAATTAAACAGTGGCTAAGTTTTGCTGAAGAAAAATTGACAGAAATTAATGATTTAGTTCGCTTGTCAAACAACGAAAACAAAGAAGCTCTAACAAAAAACCAAGCCAAAATACAAAACAGACAAAGCAGCAAAATAATTCATAACGAAGCAGTTCAAAACAGATTATCAAAAATTTCTGATAAAGATTTCAACAGACAATCTAATTTTTCACAAAGAATTAACATACAGGCAACCGAGCTTAAACTTCCAACTTTACCTACAACAACCATAGGGTCTTTTCCTCAAACAAATGAAGTTAGACAAGCCAGAGCAAAATTTAAATCTGGTGAATTAACAGCAGCGCAATATGAGCAATTTCTAAAAGAAGAAACGAAAGCTTGTATTGATAAACAACATGATTTAGATATTGACGTTTTAGTTCATGGAGAATTCGAAAGAAATGACATGGTTGAATACTTTGGCGAACAATTAGACGGATTTTGTTTTACGCAATTCGGATGGGTTCAAAGCTACGGATCACGCTGTGTTAAACCCCCTGTTATTTTTGGCGATATTTCACGCCCTAAAGCCATGACGGTAAACTGGTCGACCTATGCCCAGTCATTAACCAAAAAACCAATGAAAGGCATGTTAACTGGCCCTGTAACGATATTAAAATGGAGCTTCGTAAGAGATGACCAACCCTGGAAAGATACTGCTTACCAAATCGCATTGGCCATCAGAGATGAAGTGCAAGATTTAGAAGCTGCTGGTATTAAAATTATTCAAATTGATGAAGCAGCATTTAAGGAAGCACAGCCCCTAAGAAAGTCCGACTGGAATTCTTATCTAGAATGGGCAGTAAATGCATTTAGGCTTTGTTCTTCAGGGGTTAAAGACAAAACTCAAATTCACACGCACATGTGCTATTCAGAGTTTAACGAGATAATAGAGTCTATAGCCAATATGGATGCAGATGTAATTTCTATTGAAACATCACGATCAAAAATGGAGCTTTTAGATGCTTTTGTCAAATTTAACTATCCAAATGATATCGGACCAGGTGTGTATGACATACATTCACCGGCTATTCCAAGCAAAGAAAGCATTTTAACTTTAGTAGAAAAAGCTAAGGCTGTTATTCCTGTTGAAAGACTATGGATAAACCCAGACTGTGGATTAAAAACTAGACAATGGGAAGAAGTATTGCCAGCACTTCAACACATGGTAGACGCAGCAAAAGAAAGCCGAATTAAAGTACTAGAAACGGTATAATTAAGCGTTAAAATCAGCAACGTCGCCAAATGCCTAAGATGGGCAATTTCTAGCACAGCGCAGTTCTATGGTAATGGAATAAGCTGGGCTAAAATTGCTCAGATTGGGTATTTCGCGACAGAGCCTCTTTAATGACCTGTCTACCAATTACATAAGCATCAAAGCCATAATTCATTAAAGTTGACGGTGAATACACATTTCGTAAATCAAAAAACACTGGCTCTTTCATAAGCGTTTTAATTTTTGCTAAATCAAGCTCTCTAAACACATGCCATTCTGTTACTAAAATCACAGCATTTGCGTCCTGAACAGCCTCATAAATATTTTTTGAAAACTCTACACTAGGCCCCTTGCTAAACTGCACTAAAGACTTAACCTCGGGGTCGTAGCACTTTACTTTGGCTCCTAATTTTATTAATTCTTCAATAATAACAATAGACGAAGCATCTCTAACATCGTCTGTATTAGGCTTAAAGGCTAAACCTAATATACAAACTATTTTGCCTGTCAAATCAGACCCAAAATACTCTTTAACAAAGTGAATCACCTTTTTCTTCTGTAAATCATTCACTGCTTCAACCGCTTTTACTGTTTTTAAATCATAGTTATAATCAGCCGCTGTTTTAATAAGTGCCTGCGTATCTTTCGGAAAGCAAGACCCTCCATACCCAGGCCCAGGGTGTAAAAAATACTTCCCGATACGACCATCCATACCCATAATTTTTGCCACAGATTTAATATCAGCTCCTGTAAGCTCACAAATATTAGACATTTCATTAATAAAAGAAATTTTTGTAGCTAAAAAAGCATTCGATGCGTATTTCGATAATTCAGACGATAATAGATCTGTTCGAACAATAGGCGCTTCTCTCAAAAATAAAGACGTATATAATTTTTCAAGCCTATCTAAGGCTTTTTGGCTAGACGAGCCAATAACAATTCTATCAGGATGAAAAAAGTCGTATACGGCAGACCCTTCGCGCAAAAATTCTGGGTTAGACGCAACCGCGATTTTATCATCGTTTAAGCCCTGAGAATCGCGAATTTTTTCGATTTTATTGCCAGTTCCAACCGGCACTGTGCTTTTTGTAATAAGAATTTTAAAATCCGAACACAACTGCTGCTTATAAATGGATATAACAGACTGTGCAACCGAAAAAACAGCCGATAAATCAGCACTACCATCAGCCATAGGAGGTGTACCCACCGCTATAAATATAAATTCAGACTGCTGAACGGCCGAATTTAAATCATCTGAAAAACGCAAACGCCCAGTTAAGCGATTTCTTTCGATTTTTTCGGCTAACTGAGGCTCGAAAAAAGGCACTTCATTATTCTCTAAAATGGCTAATTTTTCTAAATTATTATCTATACAAATAACCGTATTTCCTAAATCAGCCAAGCAAGCCCCAGATACAAGCCCTACATAGCCAGTTCCTACCACACATATTTTCATAAAAACCCTCTAATCATAATTTTTTTTACACTCACTACCAAATAATAAGCCTTGCTGATAAATAAATAATCAGTAGCTCTACCAACATCGTAATACTAGGAATGCTAGCAGGCACCGGATTTTGAAACACAATCAACATAAACACTCCCACCCAGATTACTACAAATAATATATCTTTTATAGTCCAAAAACGCATCAAATACAACAGAGATTTGTAAAAAAAGAAACGAAAGCCTAAAAATAAAATATAGCCCAAAACCGCCCATCGAAATAGATCAATATAGTTAAACACATAAAAATACAATCTCTTCTCACTCATCAAAATCAAATATTGAGTGAATAATAAAAAAGAAATCAATGTGTTATCTAATATAACTTTCTTTTTATAAAGAAAAAACAAAACTGGAATTAATAAAACAAGATAATGTGCATATAAAAAATAATGTTCTTTTGATAAT
>JBILGQ010000148.1:0-3884 GCA_044350955.1 Candidatus Marinamargulisbacteria bacterium
TGAGTTCGGGTGTTTGTTCAGGGAGTCTAAAAAAAGTGATCGTGCCATTACAGGTGTTGTGGTAGCCCCGAATGAATACTGTGTCTTGTGGAATATGAATGCCTCGTGATTTTAAGGCAAGTCTTACGTCGGGTTCATTCAAAATTTTAGCGCATACGCGCGCATTCGCATCCCCTCGCCCCCCGCCACAGGCCCCACAGTCGTAGGCCGCTTGATGCGGGTTGTTTAAGCTTGAGGATCCGTGCCCAATAATAAAAATATAGCGGGCTGATGTTTGCATAAAACCGCTGTTTTTAAGTAAAGATTCGGCAATATTAATGCGTTCTTCTAACGAAAATCCTTCAGGAATATCTTCTTGTTTATAGCGTAATTCTGTTTGATACGGATCTGTTAGATAGCTAGATAGATAGCGATTCATTTTGGCTCTTAGTTTCGGAGAAAAAATGCCAATTAAAAAAGGTATGATAGACAGATAACCAATAAATAAGCTGATAAAAAAGCCGCTAATCATGTGTTTGCTACTCACTACTAGTAAATGCTGAATATCGCCAATTAACGAAATAAGTGGGTATTGATGGCCTTGTTGGGTTCTGGTTTCACGCACTTGGTTGTGGGGCTTGATAGTAGGAGGGCTTAAAGCGCGATGTGTTTTGCTAAATAAACTTTTGTAAAGAATGCTTAAGTTGAAATGCCCAGCTACACCAAAGGTCTCGCACTCGGGATCAATTTCTAAATAACGGCGAAAAGACTCTTCTCTATCATCGATGCAACATAGCACTTGATATTGGATAGGTGTTTCTTTTGGTCGAGGATATTGAAGACCAAGTTTATAGGTTCTAATAAATTGCTCATATAGGGTGTTTTCGTAGGCAATATGCCAGATTTCTTCGCGATTTTTGTCTGTTAGCTTAGGGAATGCGTCTAAAAGAGCGTGATACTTTGTTGGGTGTTTGAGTAAAAAATATTGGAAAATTGATAAAAAAGACTCCGAGTGATCTGGGACCAAAATTATTTGGGGCATTTTGGGGAGTAAGTCTTTTATATAAATTTGAATGGCCGCAAATTCACAAACCAATAAAATGGCCACAAAATCGCTAAACGAGGGGTAAATATCGGGGGTTTTTACCCACTGTGGATTTTCTTCAAGACTGCATATAGTGGCTGCCCAGCCTTTATAACGATACGATAATTCGAATATATAAGTTTCAAATGCGTCGTTATTTATTTTTAATTTATCTTGAATATCAGCAATGACTTCGAGTGCATCTTTAGACTGATACGTGTTAATGATTTTATATAGCATACGATCGTATCGATGTGGCATTAGCGTTGCTATCGATAATAATTCTTTAAAACAATTCCAAGATCCTTGTCTGCGATTGGGCATTTTCCATTGAGACAAACCAAAATCGTAGTAGCCAGCTAAAAAATCAAAGACGATTGGGGATATATAGGTATCGATATCCGAATGTGAGTGGGAATGAATCCAGTCTTTGTAAAAAGTTGCTTGTTGTTTGTTGCAGCGGGCTTGATGGTTACGTAGTACCGGTGAAATCTCTTGTTTTATGGGGGAGCACACTAATAGATCGGCCAATAAAGAGGGATCTACGCTTAACTGTTTTTTATTAATAAAGGTTTCGATAGATTTACTTAGCGCTTGAGGGCTGATGCGGCCAGATTTGTATTTTTCTTGATAGGTGAATAGGGGTAAAAATGCCTGGGTTTTATATAGAGAAGCTCCGTTTTTAACGCCGTCAAAAAAATCTTCATTTTCAAAAGAACGTAATGCGTTTAAGTGAATGAAGAATTCTAGGGGTGCCTGTCTGGGTAATTTGCGGCGTGTTTGTTCAAGAATTGTTTCTAATTGAGGCATGGTTAAATAATTTTTCGACGGCTGGATAAAGGGTGTTTTGAACCTGATTTCATGCTTTCAAGATCTATTATTGTACAGTCAATTTGGTTTAATTTGTCTAAGATCATATGGTCAACAAAATGCGTGTTTTTAAAAGAAATAATCACCTGTTTACCAGTATCTAAATAGTGCAAGATAGTTTTTTTGAGTGTTAAGAAATTACAAAATACCAGTGATCCGTTTACATCGATTTGAATTTGGTTGTTGGGCTTAGTTTGGATGACTAAATCTGAACGGAAGAATTCTTTGATGGGTACGCCTCTAAACAGATGTAACACGATTTTAAGTATAATTCCAAATGCGACTCCCAGTAATAAGTCTTCGGCTAATGTAATGATAAATACGGATACAAAAATGATGAATTGATCTAGACCTATTTTATAAACATGAACAAACTCTTTAGGTGATGCCAGTCGAATGCCGGTAAATATTAATAAGGCCGCTAGGGCAGATAAGGGGATGAGCTGAATAATACCGGGTAGTGCCAGAATGGCGATTAATAAAAATAGCCCATGAAAGAAGTTAGAGAACTTACTTTTGGCGCCGTAATCGATATTGGCTTTGCTTCTGACTATTTCAGAAATCATAGGCAATCCACCTATGAATGAACAAACTAAGTTGCCTACTCCGGTTGCTAATAAATCTTTATTTAAGTCTGATTTGTGTTTTTCAGGGTCAATAGCATCTACTGCGCATACGGTTAGTAATGATTCGATAGAGCCTACAATAGCAAACATAAGAATGAACTTAATGCTTAGGGGGCTAAATACCGTTGAAAAATCAGGAAAAGTAATGGCATTAAATATATGACTAGGGAAATGAATGAGGTAATCGCTGTTTAGTAGATAGGTATTTCCGAATAATTCGTAAGACTGTGCGCTGCTAATTTTAAGTAAAAATGAAAGTGGAATCGTAACAGACAATACCATAATAGACGCAGGGATAAACGATAAATTTTTTAGTTTTGGCCAAAATACAGTTATTAATAAAGCTACGATACCTATGGCAAATATAAGCGGATTCGCGTTTATAAGTGAGTTAGGAATTTCTAGGAGTAAATGAAGAGGTTCTGCTGCATGGGGTTTAACGCCCATTAAGGAATGGCTTTGTTTGGCAACAATAATGACACCAATAGCAGCTAACATGCCGTGTATAACAGAAGGGGGCATTAATTCTGAGATAATAGCCGATTTAGACAGCGCAATTATTATCTGAATACAGGCAGCTACGACGCCAACAGCAAGGGCTTTTTTATAGCCAACGCTTAAATCACCTGCGCCTAATTCTGTTACTGCTGATAAGGCAATGACGATTAAACCAGCAGCAGGGCCTTTAATAGTTAGTCGAGAACTACCAAAAAAAGTTGAAATTAATCCGCCAACAATTGCGGTTAATACCCCTGCCAGTACAGGGAAATTACTAGCCATAGAAATTCCTAAACACAGTGGCAAGGCTAATAAGAATACACTGAATCCAGATAGTATATCGCATTTTAAATCAGATAGTTTTATCACGATGAATCTCCTTTAAAAATGATAGTAAGTTGTTATGAAACTATCTTTTTTTAAGTGCTTATTATAGATAATGCAATATTAAGTAAAGATGAATATAGTATTAAGATTTCTTAATTTTTGGGAAAGAAACGTTAAAGCAACTGCCTTGTCCTAGATGACTATCAACAGTGATTTGGCCATGAAGTGATTGAACAAGCATTTTTACAATGCTTAGCCCAAGCCCTACACCCTTAAATTCTTTATAGTTTAATTTGTTAGTCTGGGGGTCTTTAACTTGATAGAATCGCTCAAAAATTAGGTCACTATTATTTGGCGAAATACCAATGCCACTGTCTTGTATCGATATAATAATGTCGTTTTGAGTTTTGGTAAAATAAATCGTGATAATTCCTTTTTCGGGTGTGTATTTGAGAGCGTTTTCGATGAGATTTGAAAAAATTTCTTCAATACTGCTTTGG
>JBILGQ010000149.1:0-3869 GCA_044350955.1 Candidatus Marinamargulisbacteria bacterium
AACAATAATTTTAATCAAGCTCTTTTGCGCCTTCTAAAAGACTTACTGCTGCGTTAACCCAATCATCAGTATCATTTAAACAAGGGATTAAAGTAAAAGTCTCTCCACCATTTTCTAAAAACTCTTCTTTGGCCTCCATGCCTATTTCCTCGATGGTCTCTAAACAATCAGCTACAAAAGCTGGGCAAAGCACCGCTAAATGCTTCACACCACTTTTAGCCAATTCAACAATAGTGTAATCAGTAAATGGACTTAACCAGGGCTCTCTTCCTAAACGCGATTGATACGACTGAGAATACAAGTCTTTAGGCAAACTAAGTTCTTTCGCCACAAGTTCTGTTGTTACTGTTACCTGATGCCGATAACAAAAGCGATGCGCATCAGATTTTGTTAGACAACACTCTTTATTTTTTAGACAATGTTGTTTTGTAATGTCTGATTGATAAATATGGCTTTCTGGAATTCCATGATACGAAAACAAGACATGGTCAATCTTAGCAAGATCAACAGACGTTTTAATGCTGTTACAAATACATTGAATATAGGCAGAATTATCATAAAACGACTCCACAGCACGAAGTGTAATACCCGGATAGTCTTTCAAAATCTCTTTTGTTTTTTCTATTACAGTCTTAGTACTAGCCATCGCATAATGGGGATATAGGGGTAAGAGTTGAATAGTCTCTAAATCAGGATTTTCGTGTACTAAAATTTGTACGGCTTTCTTTATAGACATAGACCCATAACGCATACCCAAAGCCACAGAATATTGAGATTTTTTCTTAAATTTCTCGAAAAATAATTTTGAGATAATAATTAAAGGGGAGCCATCTTTTTGCCAAATCGATGCATAAGCATGAGCCGAATTTTTAACTCGAAATGGAATAATAATAAAATTTACCAAAAAAAAGCGTAATAAAAAATTTTTATTTATCACATATTTGTCCATTAAAAATTCACGTAAATACCGCCGAACATCAGACACCGACGGTGAATCAGGAGAGCCTAAATTCACCAACAACACAGCCTTTTTACCCATTTAAATACACCACCATAAGAATAATAATAAGCAAAATAAAAGGAACCTCATTAAGAAGTCTTAAATAGTTGGAGCTAGGAAGCGTTTGTTTTTTTAAAGATTTAAGTCGTAAATAATTGAGATAAAAACAATAATAAACAAAGAGTAAAACAAAAAGCATTTTAAAATGAAACCAAGACATAACAAAAGCGTTAATCGATACTGCCAATAAAAGTCCAACAAAAATCGTGATGCTCATAGCAGGCAAAATAATAATAAGCCAAACTCGTCTCATGCCTAAAGTAGTTAATTCTATGATCTGATTATGATTATTATCACAAGCGTCTTTATAATAAATAAGCAAGCGCCCCAAAAAGAAAACACCTGCAAACCAGGCTACCATAAAAGCAATATGAAGCGGATATAAATAAGGAAGAATAGTCATTAAAAACATGCGTTTATTATAATCTGATTAACCCTGACAAAGCCAGAGACTAAGACTATAATTTTTGTATGTTAAGTTACAATAAAAAAGAAAGCCACTCAACCCGACCCACTTTAATCTGTATACACGGCTTTTTAGGCAATTCAGAAGAATTCTTAGACCTATTTTCGCCTCTCTCCTCACATTACAACTTAATGTCTGTAGCATTGCCCTATCATCACAGCTCTTCAGAAGGCCATGAAAACATAGAGACCTATTGCCAATCATTAAAACAATTATTAGATCATCTGAAAATTAAAAAAGCGTCTTTCTACGGCTATTCAATGGGTGGTCGCATAGCACTCAGTTTTGCAAAGTATTATCCAGAATATATAAATACTCTGTTTATAGAATCCGCGCATAGTGGCTTTCAAAACAAGGCTGATCGAAGCGAATCAAAACGCGATCTTGAGAATCAAAAAAAAATATTTCAGGCCAGCTCTATGCAGAAATTTTTAAAAAACTGGTACGACCAGCCCATATTTACAAAAAGCAAAAATTTAATCCCTCAAAAGTCATTGGCAAAAAAATTGCGTTTAAATTTAGACGAAATTGCAAAAATTTTTAACTCATTTCATGTATCGACTCAAGCCTACACCTTATCTGAGATACAAAAAAACAAGATTCCCCTACTTTATTTCACAGGTGATCTTGATCTTAAGTACACAATAATGGGTCTTAAAATTAAAGAATTATATCCAAAATCAATGCATTATTGTTTTAAAAACTCGGATCATGCCGTACATCTTTGCAGCAAAGATGAGATATTAGAAAAAATTCTTAGTTTTAATATTAATTTTTGAGTTTTTCGTGAATATCAAAACCGTTTAAATTCAGGGGGTGGCGGTTCGAATAAATCTTAGCGAGGGGCGTTACCGCCTCGCTAGGGTATTACGCCCTTTCAGGGCTGTGATGAAACCGTGTCTGTAGAGACGCATTGCTATGCGTCTCTTTTTTATGTTTGAACCATGATATACACCCTCTCTCGCCCTTTGGGCACTCTCTCCCAAAATTGGGAGAGAGAAAGAAATTAGATACAGCAATAAAATCATAATATTCAGTTTATAAGCGTCATCTCGGTTCAAAAATTGTCAGTGTTTGAAAAAAATGTCTATTTTTTGTTCCCTGAGCGGAGTCGAAGGGAACTTTTGTTACTCTATCTTTTAGGATTGATTTTTATCATAAAAAATTTACGGCACCTTTTAAGTTTAATAAATTCAGAAAAATTTTTAATTTTTATAAGACAATCTAAACTTTTCTAACTGTTTATAAGGATAAAGCGACACCGCGCCGTCGCTCCAATTCACCCCTAAGGCATAATTCCCAACAGGATTCATTGAAAAAGGATGTATATCAGCCGGAACATCGCTTTCTTTAATTTTTATCTCGCCTGTAAACTCGTCTCTACTCAAGGCCGATCGGCAATCTAGCCGCAATTCTTTGGCATTAATAAAAAAAGGCTCCTCTCCCTCGTACTGAATAATAACGCCGTCTCTAGAATTATAACCAATTTGAGGAATTTTAGACCCGCCCGATTTTAAAAGTTTAATTTCTTCAACTACAGATTCAGAAAAAGCGATGATTTTTTTAGCATTCGCATTATTAGGCTCTGCGACTACAAAAGGCTTCCCTTCATCTGCACAAGCAGAAATTCCTTCATCTAAAGCCAGTTCTAAAGTATTCTCAAAGCCAAATTCATGAATAAGCTTTTGTAAAGCCCCCTGCCCAAAAGGCCGCTTTTTTTGCCCGTTTACTTCATAATAACTCATGTTTTCAACAGCGCCTACTACAGGTACATTTAATTTATCAAACATATCTATGCCTTTCACCACATCAATAAAAGATATTTTTTGAGGCGTCGTTACAATAACAGCCGCGCTTATTGGGGCAATTTGACACAGGGTTATTTGAATATCCCCAGTACCAGGCGGCATATCAATAACTAAATAATCAAGCTCTCCCCACTTCGTTTGCAATAAAAACTGCTGCACGATTTGGCTTACCATAGGCCCGCGCAAAATTGCCGGAGCATCGGCATCTACCTGCTGTAAAGCATAACCAAAACTCATGCATTTTAAACCATGATAATCAAGAGTATTCAGTTCATCGCCATCAAGCGTTAAAGGCTCGTTATTTTGAATCATAGTTGGTAATGAAGGCCCATAAATATCGGCGTCTAATAAACCGACCTGATACCCATTCAATGTCAAAGCCATAGCCAAATTCACCGCTATAGTCGACTTTCCTACCCCACCCTTACAACTAGAAACAGCAATAATATGTTTTATTTGAGACAAATTACTTTGATTATTATCAACCAATGGGTTTTGTTTGCCCTGAACATAAGTTCGAATAGAGACTTCCTTA
>JBILGQ010000150.1:0-3864 GCA_044350955.1 Candidatus Marinamargulisbacteria bacterium
GTTGGCTTAATTTAGATCAAAGAAAAGTTTTTGCTTTTTTTTCTGAGGCAAAGAATTTAGAGAAAATTACACCATCTTTTTTAAATTTTAAAATTACTTATCAATCTACCGTTAACATTCAATCGGGTACATTGTTTGACTATAGTTTAAAAATAAGAGGAATTCCTATTTCTTGGCTAACAGAAATTTTAGATTGGAATCCTGATCAATCTTTTGTTGATACGCAGCTTATAGGTCCATACAAGGTATGGCATCATACACATAATTTTTTTACTTTTGAAAAGGGTACTTTTTATGAAGATGACGTTTATTTCGCATTACCAGCTATTCCAATTATATCGAAATTAGCGATGGTTTTTGTAAAGCGAGATGTGAAAAAAATTTTTGATTTTCGAAAAAAAGTCATACTTGATCTTTTATAAAATAGGGTGTTTTTCAAAACAACTGCTTCAAAGATAAATTCAGTTTTCAGTAATTAATGGATTATATTTTTCGAATACACGAAATTTTGATTAGACATGTAGGGAAAGGTCGCGACCTGTCTGTTGTTATTAAGCATAGTTCGATGTACTTGGGGCGCTCCGCCCCCAAGCCCCCGGCCTCATTTCTTTTGGTGGCAAAAGAAACGAAGGCAAAGAAAACCACCCCCTTACGGAACTTTTCGAATCGCTTGCTTGGCAGACTGTTTTTTGGGTTGGCGCTTTTTTTACCGTGGCCAAGGGGCGCGATTCTCTCATTTCCTTCAGGGGGGACAGACTACCTCACTCGCTTTGCTCGTTCACTATCGTGTAGATAACTGTAGAGACGCATTGCCATGCGTCTTTTTATTGACGTTTTGTGTCGGCATTGCGTATGACCATTTGAAGAATGACAAAGAGAGTATTATGGGCTAGGACAGTTCCGCAGCCCAAACACGAACTTGGAGCGATGAAAACGTGAAGGAGCCCTTGCCGCGGCACTTTTTTGATTACGTTTTTTGCTGCTGGGAAAAAATTGAAGTCGGGGTTGTTAAGGGGCGAAGCCCCCTTAATCCTGTATTAAGAAAAGGTATTTATTTGTGCTCTGTCGCGAAATACCCAATCTGACTAATTTTAACCCGGCTTATCCTACTTAGTGGTTTTTTAGATGCTATGGGATGGCTGTGAAAATTTATATTAAGATTAAAATCATACTGCAATGGCCCGAATAATAATCGGATATTTTGGCGTAAGAGTCACTAGCGGTTCACAAACTATTTTGCTTTGAACAGACTCTAGCCGAAAGTTAGATAATATATGATGAAAAATACTAATCATCTCTAGCATCGAAAAATGTTGGCCTATACACACACGAGGACCTCCTCCAAAGGGTAGGTAAGTATTTTTTTCGATGGTATCGGTGATAAAACGTTTTGGTTTAAATAATTCAGGCTCAGAAAAGAAATTTTCTTGTCTATGTAATAAAAATAAATCAATAATAATAGTGCTATTTTTAGGAATAAAATATCCTTGAATGTTATCATCGTTTATTGCAGAACGTCCGATCATCCAAGCAGGCGGATACAATCGCAAACTTTCTTTAATACAAGCATATAAAAGTGGAAATTGTTTTGGCCAATTTTTATAATTTTGTGGTTCTAATGCTTGGGCTTTAACCTCATCACAAATTTCGGCTTGGATATCTTGATGATTGGCCAATAAAGCGATTGTAAACATCATCGTGTTAGCTGTTGTTTCATAACCTGCAATTAAAAATGTCACTAGCTCATCTCTAATTTGCTGTGTCGATAAATTCGGATTATTGAGTAATAAATTCAGTAAGTTATAACTATTACCATCAGCTGTATTGATTAAGTCTATAATTTGTTTATCTAAACATTTGATAGTTGATCGTAAAGCCAGATGAAGCGGTGTTGGGATTTTATAGGGGATAGCATTTCTTGGGAAGCGCATCTTCTTTACACCCAAAGCATTAAGTCGATCAACTACCGCAGGAATATTCACTGTAAGTTTGCTTAAATCTTGCCCAAAAAAAGCTTCAGATCCAATTTGCAGAGTTAAATTTTTCATAAGAGGATTTATATGAATGTCTGCGTTATTTTTTTTCCACGAACTTACCAATGCCTGTGAATGACGAAACATGCTGCCAATAAATTGATTCATTACATTTTCAAAAAAATAAGGTTGTAACTCTTTACGAATACGTTTCCAGCTTTCTCCTTCATTGGTAAGTAAGCCTTGCCCTAATGTGATTTTAAGCGTGTCGTAATCTTTGCTTTTTTTATAATTCTGGTGATTTTGTGTTAATACATGATGAATTGCATCAGGATCAAATATAAAAATAGGGTTATAAGAAGGAATTTTCATTTGAAAAAGTGGGCCGTATAAGTTTTTTAATGTTTGAGGATAATAAAATAAATCATTCAAAAATGGCACTATATTAGCCAAAACTGGCCAGCCTTTATGGATAGGAATTGATTTGGATTTATCAAACATGTCCTGAGAGTATACAGGTATCTTTTGGTTATTATAAAGTTAATTAAATTTTTTGAATTAAACTGTCACGTAGTTCTGTTATATAGTTACGGTTTGTGCGTTAGTGATAATTACTTCATTGTATTTTTTTCCAAGATCAGTAGTTCTCCATTTACCGTCTTCACATTCGACTAATTTTTGGGCCTGTAATTGTTCTAATGCATTTAATTGGGTGCTAGTAGGTTTTTTAGATAAGTTTTCATCAGTATCAACTGTATTTAAGAGTTCGTTTTGATATAGTGACGATAATTTATTTAAAGTATTCAAATGGTCTTTAGAGGCAGATACAAGTGTAAATGCAGTTTTCCATCGTGATTTTATGATATTACTTTTAGATCCCACATCCGTAGCTTTATCTTTATATGCTTCATTATGTATATTATTTGCTTCCTCTACTGCTGTATCAGCTGAATATGACGTGGCAATCAAACCCAAACTCGTGCTTGCTTCTAATGGTTTTTTAAATTGATCTGCTATATCTTCTCCGCCTATGGTTACAGCGCTAGTTGTTGCTATTGTCAAATTTAATACATCAAATATTGCTTTTATTATATGATTATCCCTTTTTCTTGAATTATTTGTGCCGTCTTTTATGTTTTTTGATATATCTCCTATATAACTTAAAGTTGCATCTTTTAAAGCTATTTTATAAGCAGATATTGTATTTTCTGCTTCATGTAGCTTAGGCTCTTTTAGTAGGCTTTTACTTTTTTCTTTCAATTCAGATAATTCTTTATTATTATTTAATATGTTTTTAAGTTCATTTTTTTTCTTTTCTAAGTCTTTTAGGCCCGTATTAAGATCAGATTCATTCTTTTTGTTCTCTACAGCATAATAAATAGATTGGCCAGAATTCTTAAGTAACATAGTTGCCTGCGTGGCAAGAGTAACCAATGCACTAACACCTGCTACAGCACCAGCAATAGGTATTGCTATTGATGCCATTGCTGCTATTGAAGTGACACTTTGAGATAGATCACTTATTATCTTAAGGGCAATTCCTGGTAATTTTGTAAATAGTCGATTTTGCCCACCTTTATGATCTAATATTTTTGTTAATTCATTTTTTAATGTTTCATTTTCAAGTGTTTCGATTTCTGTTTTAATAGTTTTTGTCGCTTCTTTTACACCATCAATATCTTCAAATGTTTTTTGTTGATAATTAAAGACTAGTGTCTTTAATTTTTTGATTTTTTCAGGTTCAGATGCTTTATTTAATGCTGTATACATTTTATTCATTGCTGTGTTGAATCCAGTTATGCTTCCTTTAGTAAGGGCTTTTTTAACATTAGTTACTGTATTTGAAATTGTTTCGCCTAACATAGGAATTATTTTTAAACCATTTGCTACT
>JBILGQ010000151.1:0-3860 GCA_044350955.1 Candidatus Marinamargulisbacteria bacterium
AATTAAAAAAGAACAAGAATTGGCCTTTGCAATAGATATTCAAAGCAAAGTTCTCCCAAAATCTACGCCAACTATTTCTAATTTTAATTTTGGCGCTCTAAATGTAACATCTAAAGAAGTCGATAGCGATTATTACGACATATTCAAATTAGATAAAAATCGTATTGTCATCATTTTAGCTAACATTGTCGGAAAAGGTATTGAATCTAGTATAACAATGGCTATTTTAAAAAGTATATTAGCGCCCCACATTCATCACTGTTCATCGCCTAAAGAGTGCCTAAAAAAAATTAATAATATCATCTATAACGACCCTATCATTAGCACGTTTATACCTCTCTTTTTTGGTATACTCGATAACAAAAAAATGATACTCACTTACACCAATGCAGGACATGAACCAGCGCTAATCATTAGAAAAAGTAAAACTATAGCATTAGAAACAACAGGATTTCCCTTAGGAGGAATTAAAGATGAGACCTTCGAGGAGAAAAAAATACCTTTAATAGAAGGAGACACAATTTCGTTTCATTCAGACCGACTAGTTGAAATGCAGAACCTACAAAAACAATTTTTTGGCACGAAACGCTTAGCTACATTAATGCGTAAATATAATGACCACAGCCCCGATGAAGTTGTAAACAAAATTTACGCACATATCAATAAATTCACTTTAAACACACCAAACAAAGAAGATCTAATTTTACTAATTTGCAAAGTTGGATCAGTAATCCCCAAAAAAAATCAAAGCAAACTACTACTAAAGAAAAACATTAATATTTCAAGTAAACTCTCTGAAATAAAAGTCCTTCGAAATAAAATTGTTGATATTTGCAAAGAATCGCATATTGATGACGAAATTACGACAGACATTAAACTATCAATCAATGAAGTACATGCCAATATTATTCAACATGCCTATTTTGGCGACGAAAATAAAGAAATAGTTTGCAAATTCTTATTATATAATGACAAAATAGAAGTGATAATGAGAGATTATGGAATGTCTAGTCAGGGAGGCATATCCACCTACAAAGACATAGATATTGATGGCCTACAAGGATCTGGTCTTGGTGTTTATTTATATTCAACATTAATGGATCATGTTGAATACAAATCACATAAAATTGGCTCAGAAACAAAGTTAACAAAATTTATTAAGAAAAAAGAGGGAGTTCGGTAGTTATGAAAATCATAAAAAGCACTATAAAAGATACTGAAGTAATTAAAATAGACATTGCCAACGAGATTGATGAAAAAACAAAGGAATTAAACGGAAACATCGAGCTCGACATAGAAAACCAGCTCTATTTCATCGAACTAATTGATGCCATTCTAGAACAAGAGTCTTCAAACTTAATTATTAATATGTCACATATTACATACATTGACTCTTCTGGACTTTGGGCATTATTCGAAATTCATAAAAAAGCACAGCTAAATAATGGAAAAATAATTCTTTTAAATCCAACGAAAGATGTAAAACGGGTGTTAGACATTACAAAAATGTCATCAAAATTAATTATTGAAGAAAAGGAACAATCTGCAATAAATCATTTTGTAAGTAATTAAACTTTAATTATTTCTCACACTTGCTAAGCACTGTTGCACAGATGAAGTGACAGATAGATACTGATATGCGATAATTCAGTTCATCGCAATAAAAAATTTTGCGAGTCGATAATCGAATAACAAAGAGGAATATATGGAACAGTCAACAAACACTTTAGAAGGTCTTTCTGAAGAGCAGGTTCGAGAAATAAAATTAAAGAACTTACAAGAACAAAACAAAAACCCATTCAAATATAACTACAAAAGAACAGATATCATTCAATCATTAAACGATAGCTATCAACACATCGAAATTTCAGAGCATGTAGACGGAATCGTAAAAGTTGCCGGACGATTAATCTCAAAAAGAAATCATGGCAAAGCTTTTTTTGGAAACATATTAGATGAAAGCGGGTCTATACAATTATACGCCAACTTAAATAATATAGGTGATGAAGCTTTTGAAGAATTAATATCTCTAGATACCGGAGACATACTTGGCGTTGAAGGGCAGATTTTTAAAACTCAAAAAGGCGAACTTACCATCAAAATAGCTTCTGTAGAATTATTAAGCAAATCATTACTCCCCTTACCAGAAAAATACCATGGCCTTCAAGATATAGAGCTACGGCATCGTCACCGCTATTTAGATTTAATTGCCAACAAAGATGTACGGAATAATTTTAAAACCCGTTCGAAAATCATTGCTTCTATTAGACAATTTTTAGAAGAAAAAGGATTCATGGAAGTTGAAACCCCCGTTTTACAAAATATTTACGGAGGCGCAGCTGCAAGACCCTTTAACACCTTTCACAATGAATTAAAGCAAAATCTATATTTACGAATTTCATTGGAACTACCTTTAAAACGTTTAATAGTAGGTGGTTTTGAAAAAGTATATGAAATTGGTAGAGTATTCAGAAACGAAGGTATTTCCTATAAGCATAATCCTGAATACACATTACTTGAACTGTATCAGGCCTATGCTGATTATTATGACATTATGGAATTAACAGAAAACCTACTGTCTACTCTAGTATATAAACAATACGGAAGCTATAAAGCAATTTACCAAGATAAAGAAATAGATTTTACACCTCCATTTAAACGAATAAAATTATGCGATATTCTTAAAGAAAAACTAGAAATAGATATTAACGATATAAAGGCATTACAAAAAAAAGCAAAAGAATTAAAATTAGATGTAAAAGACAGCAGTTCCAAAGGGCATCTCATTATGGAATTATATGACAAAGTTATAGAAGACACATTGATTCAACCCACTTTTATTATGGATCACCCCTGGGAAACCTCCCCTCTTGCGAAAAAACACCGAGATAACCCTGAACTAGTAGAACGATTTGAACTAATTATTAACGGAATGGAAGTAGCGAATGCTTTTTCAGAGTTGAATGACCCTATAGACCAAATGCACCGCTTTGAAGATCAGCGCAAAGCAAAAGAACAAGGCATGGAAGATGCCCATCCTATTGATGATGACTATGTTAAAGCATTAAAACATGGCATGCCTCCAACTGGCGGACTTGGAATAGGTATTGATAGAATTGTTATGTTATTAACCAACATTGCATCGATACGTGAAGTCATTTTATTCCCACATTTAAAAGATAAGCTTTAAAAGTTTTTAAACTGAGATATAATAATAAAAATATTATGAAAAATATTAAATCAATTCTATTACTAGTTCTTGTACTTGCAGCAAGTTTAGCCATAGTAAAATTACCAACCAAACTTGGATTAGACTTACAAGGTGGGCTACATTTGATTCTTCAAGCCAAACCAACCAATAACCAACCGCTAACTCAAGACGCCGTTTTGGGCAGTTTAGAAATTATTCGCAATAGAATTGATGCACTAGGATTAACCGAGCCCGTCATTCGACAAAAAGGAAGCTCTCAAATATCCTTAGAACTACCAGGTATAAAAGACCCAGAAATGGCAAAAGCATTGATAGGAAAAACAGCTCAACTAGAATTTATCAAAGCTGAATGGGTACCAGATGGCATACAAAATCTTCCTAAGGAAAAACAAAAAATATTAATTGGCGAAAATGCTGTTTTAAGTACATTAATTGAAAAAAATGCTGAAGGTAATGTCATACGTCAAAAACCTATAGTTCTAAAAGAAATTGTATTAACCGGAGCCGACTTAAAAAGCGCGTCAGCAGGTGCAGATCAATTTAACAACCCTGTAGTAAACATTGAATTTAACACCCAAGGATCAAAAAAATTCTACTCCGTTACCTCTACTCACATTAATAAACCTTTAGCCATTAAATTAGACGACAC
>JBILGQ010000152.1:0-3846 GCA_044350955.1 Candidatus Marinamargulisbacteria bacterium
AATCAAATCAAAAGACTCTTCTAATAAAGATATATTCAGTTTCGTAAGAACCGCATTAAAAAACCCAAGCACAGTTTCTTTAAATTCTTTGTAAGACCCCTCACGATTTTCTGGTGTTAATTGGCAACTTGTCATTACTTTTAATAACTGAGATTTTAAGTTTTTATGCAAATTAAGTTTGTTATTAGAAGAAACCCCATAACTCAGCACTAATCTTTCAATCTTAGGTTGTAAATGTTCTAAAATTTTTAATCGATCTGGTTCGTCTCCAAAATATACGTCTCTATATATTTTCAACAGTCTTAATAAATTACTTGGATGACTAATCCACGTTTGATATTGAGACTCCGTCATGGCCAACGACCTAGCCTCCCCCTTTAGTGTAAAATCTAATACCAACATTTCTTCACTGTTTCTACGCACGAAAGCCTTAAACATCTTTAAATTACCCCCAATACTATGCCCTTCTAAAACCCCAATCTCATTAGCACTTTTATTAGTATCAAAAGCTATTTTTAAAGCATTAAAACTGACAACATCACAGTAAAGGTCAATATCACTTGCACCCAGTTTATTTAAAGCCGATCCGCTTACCGATAATTTTGACAGTATAGATTCGTTTAATCGTAGTTTTTTCACAATAAATTGTAGTAATTGCTTTAAAGCAGGATCTAAATCAGCAAATTCAACAGGAGCATTTCCGTATATTTTAGGTAAAAGATAGGCATCTACGTCATAAGGAACATCTGTTTTTGCAGCACTGTCTTGAGATGAAATTTTACTCGAATCAATGAGAGAGTCATTATCTGCCTTCACTGCTATTTGATTGCCCTGTATGTCTGAGGGCTTTTTCTTTTTCTTCTTTTTCTTTCTATTTTTTTTTGGAATTTCGGTCTGTATCTCTCCCTTAGCACCTTCACCCTTGCCCAATAACGCCACGTCCTGTTCAGATCCCTTTGATGCGCCACCCTGTTCAACTGGCAATTCAAGTGAATCTGTAATGGGAGCAGGAAGGGGTGCCGCTACTAATTTTGAATCTATCGCAGACCGTCTCTCTTTCGGAATCGACCTAACAATAGAACGCGATACTAACTTAAACGCAGCTAAATCACCCGAGTCAAAATACCCACGTCCGTTTTTTTGCCGTTCATATTCCTGCAGATACTTTGTTACACCTATAAAAGAGCTTTTATTTAAAACGTTTGCATACAATTTTTCATTTAAGTCCCTATTACATTCTGTATTACAACTACCCAAAAAATGATTAAGCTCTTTTAAACAAAAAATATCATACTTATCTAAACTGTCTACCCTACCTTTTAGCAAACATATTTTCAAAGCTTTATAATTTAATTCCTCAAAGAATTTTTTATTAAAATAAAGTCTAAAAAACGTTTTGCATTTACTAGAATCAAACCCAATATCATCTGCCTGAAATTCAAAATTATCGCCATTTAACATGGTATGCAACTTTGTAAATTCTAAAAAATTTAATGAGGCAAAAAAATCTCTAGCTTCTTCTGTTACAGTAGCTCCAAGCAGCGTAATCACCGTATTATCTTTTAACAAGGCCTGATTATCTTGCAAATCAGGCTTAGCATCCAAACACAAAGCCATGTCTTCTATTGTAGTAGGGCAATAGGGCTCTATCAGCGCTTCATAAGCCGCTTTCAAATTTCCAAGCTCTAAAACAGTTTGTTTAATTCCAAATATACTTTTTCTAAATGCATCTAATCGTGTCGGATTCTCTTTAATAATATCAATGCATAATTCAAGATAAGTAATAATCGACTTCGGCTGGCAACCTAAAAATTCATCAACCGTTAAAAAATTAGCCCCCTCATCCAATAATAATTTAACACAATCCAATTTGTTATAACGCAATGCATAAGAAAGCGCCGTGCAAAAGTACCCGTCGCCCTCTTCTCCTGATCCAAAATAATTGTTATTTATATAAGTATTAATACCTTTAGATTTTGCCGTAGATAAAACATAATCAAGCAACTCATAATCACCCGATCGTAGCAAATCAAATAAATAACTACTACGATAGTTCTCGAATGCTGAATAATCATTTCTTGTCACTTGACTCGAAAAATCGGCATTAGCTTTAAATTTATTTTCTATTACTCGAGGAATGTGCTCCAAACCAAAATAACCGCCTAACACAACTAATCTACTGACATACAAATTAGCATCGTAAGCTTCAAAAACCGCAACTTTATCAAAAAAATTTTGCAAATAAGCTGTAGATTGTTTTATATCCACGGCAAGCATAAGATCAAAAAATTCTTTCGAAAATTTGTAGTCTCTTTCAAGCAATTGATCTATTAAAAACCCGAAAGACTCATATTCAGGTGTTTTAACTCTAT
Organism: Candidatus Marinamargulisbacteria bacterium; assembly: GCA_044350955.1. Taxonomy (GTDB): domain Bacteria; phylum Margulisbacteria; class Marinamargulisbacteria; genus JBILGQ01. The sequence continues at coordinate 2,373 of JBILGQ010000152.1, forward strand.
CAAATAAAGCCACCACACAATCAATTAAAAAAGGCACATCCAGCTCGTCCCCTAACTGACTAAAACGCTTTTTTACTTCTTCTAAAGAATTATCTGTTTTTTCACCTGAAAAAAAGCCCAAAATTGATTGTCGTCTTGCTTTATTGTTGTTGGGCGCCGCAACACTTGTTGGAGTACTGATAGTTTTATTAATTGGAGCTCTTAAACCAAGTTTAGAATAAACTCCGGTAGCTACTGACATAGTTCTTACTCACAAAATAAATTTTTAATCACTTTTATACAAAATATCATTTTTATTGATTATTTTAAATAATATTTAACAAAGTGCCAGGCTACCTAGTACGGCAGGTAGCCAGGCTTTAGCTTTAAAAATTTTGGGGTGCTACTTTTAAACCGGCACCCTGCAGGATAGCGTGATATTAAAATCAATGTTTAATTTAATTTTTTAATTGGTATTTTTAATTAATGTCAAATTTTTTTCTAAATACAAGACAAAATAGCTATAAAGTTGAATCAACACCATTGCTTCAAAAAAAACCAAATAAAAAATCTAAAAAATTAGAATCATGGTCAGATTATAAAACTATAATCAAACAAAACCCTTATTATAACTTCAATTCAAAAGAACTAACATCCATGATTCTGGCCTTTGATAAAGAACTAATAATATTACCTGACGACAAAACAAAATTCGTCAATTGCTTAAAAAAAGAACTCTTAAATTTAAACCCAAGCGACAAAGCTATAATTATTGAAGAAATAATCATAAGAAGTGAAGGACCAAAAAAAGATACTTTTAAATTAATCCCAATCGACGATAAAACTAAAGATGCAATAAAAACAAAAATTAACGAACAAATAAAAAATTTAAACGAAAAAGCCTCTCAAAAAACCATTTTCCCCAAAGCAGTCACCCCATACGAAATACCCTCTGAGTTTTATATTGGCTCTAACATACCTGTAGAAACTAAAATTATTCCTAAAAAAACCGAAACAAAGAAAATCAGTCTTAATAATTGGCAACAATGCAAAAAATTAATACAACAGTCAGAAAAGGATCAATACTTTAGAATCACAACATTTAACAGTTTAACTGAACTAAGCTCACTAATAAACTACTTCGATGAACAAAAACCAAGAGACGCTAAAGAAAGCGACGCTTTTGTATCACTAATTTCTGAAAAATTTGTTAATCTCAACAACAAAACCGACATACCCCAAGAAGAAAAAGATGCTGTAGCTAAAGAAATAATTCATAAGCAAAAGGGCTCTCATAAAACAGTATTCGAAAACATCGAAAAAACAATCAGAAAAAAACTAACTAATTTAAATAAACACCTCATTGAAGAGGCAAAATCTAAAATAGGTGATAATATTCTTCTACAAAACTCTTTTGAAAACTGGAAAAACCAATTTAATGAGGAACAAACCGGTTAATTTCAATTTTTCATCTAGCCCCATTTCAAAATCATGT
>JBILGQ010000153.1:0-3823 GCA_044350955.1 Candidatus Marinamargulisbacteria bacterium
ACCCAGTATTTTAGAAAAAAATATTCTAGGAGGTAAATTTACGAGCGAAGAATCTTACACTTTAAATAAGTATTTTAGTGATCCTAGAATAAATCATTTATTAGTAGTTACAAATATTTATAAATTTAAAGGAGAAACAATTTATTGTGACTACAGTGATGCCAATGCATGTAAATTTTCAAATAGTCATAGCGATAAGACAAAAATAGAAATAGAAGGCTGTATTACTAATTTGAGTTTAAAAAAAGACGAACCTTATATTTTACCTACAATTTCAGGGAATGATCATTTGTTGAACATTCAATTGGATTTTAACAAATGTAAAATTGTGTTAGTAAATGGTGTTTATGCTATTGTAGCAAATTCTGATTGTTTTATTTCGGAATTGTATTTTTCTGTAGGAGTGAATTTTGATGAATTGTCTGATATAGACGAGTCATTATATACTAAAAGATTACCAGCATTTAATCAATCAGGCTTTGTAAGTGCTAACTTTAAATTTCAAAACTTAGATAATATTGATATAACAAGTGAGGACAAAGACCGATTAAAGGCACATTTGGAAGCTAGAGGATGTTTAACACGTTTAGATGCGTTGCTTGCATTAAAAAAATATTTTGATGATAGCAACAGAGGTTCTAAAGATGCAGAATCACCAGATGATGTTGCTTCATCAATGTATAGTAATTATTGGGATTTACCATGTCGATTTAGAGCCGCTGGTTTCGGGATCACAGCTATCGCCTTAGGAATATTAACTGATAATCAAATTCGTTATGTTTCAAATGGGGTACACGCCTTTATTTGGGTGAGAGAAAATGAAAAGTCTGCTTGGATAAAGATGGATTTAGGCGGGGGGGATTTTGGGCAAGGCGAACCTGAAATTAAAGAGCAGGATCACCTTGGATCTGAAGTTAGTAGAAAAGCAGCATTAAACTTTAATACAGTATTCAGTTCCATATTAAATAGTACAGATTCTTCAGTTTTTTTTGAAAAAATCCTAGTTCAATTACAAAAATTGTTAAATACAGGTTCTGATTATTCTGTTTCAGTAATAAATAAATGTTTAAATAATCAACAATTTTTTAATAAATGTATAAATAAAATACCTTATATTGGATTTTCTGATAGGTGGCTTATATCGAATTTTTTAGTAAAATTTGATTCATTTTATAGGGTTATTATCGGAGATAAAAAAACAACTAACGAAGATGTTAATAATTTTAAAAGTATTTGGAAAAGATATTTAGTAGAAGTTATAAAAGTTACACCTTTTGCATCTAAGTTACCATTAATCTTAAGTGATGATGAAATATTGGATTTAATTAATAATAATAGAATTGCTACTGTGATGCTTCTTAATGTTAGAGAGCAAATAAGGGATAGCGAAAAAAAGCGTAGCATTTATAAGAACAATTTAGAAAATGATTTAATGGGTATTGATGATATGAATCCTACTTTATATATGACTTTATTTATAAATGGCTATAATTGTGGTGCTTATGATGAAAAACAATTGTTAGCTATTAAAAAGAAAGTTTTTGAACATAAATCTCTAGAAGTATTTATGGAAAATGAAATAACATCTGATTTTAAGGCTGGTCAAAAATTTTATACAGAGTTTTTACCTTTGAAAAATAAAATTAATATAATTAAAGGTAGTCTTAAAAAAAATAATTTTTGTCTTGATTATATAAGCTTTTTGAACAGACATGAGCGAGAAGCGGTTTTTAAGGCAATAAGATATGAAGTTGATTTTGCAACTTTAGATTCTAATAAAATGAGAGATTATTTAAAATTTATTAGCTATGGTGTTGAATTTAAAAATTTATTTTCTCTAGAGTTTAAAGCTGCACTTAAAAAAAGCTTTATTCGTACAGTTATTGACTATAAGGAATCTAAACTTTTCAATGCACTTCCTTATGGTAAATTTTTAAGAAGTATATGTGTTGCAATTGAAGCTGAATTGATAAAAAAAATTATAAGTAATGTTGAAGTTGATTTTGATCTATGGAATAAATTACCCTACAAAGGTACTTTTAACAAAAATTCTCAAGACCAAGATTTACTAGTCACTGCTTTAAGTCAGATTTCTTTCTCTAGGTTAAAATGTATTCAACCTTCGTTGTTAAATAGTTTATTGACAGAGGATTCTAAAATTAATTTGATTAATAAATTATTTGATAATCGTGATAGATTAGATGTTAAATTTGAGAAATTTTATGAATTTATATCTAAACTTTCTAAAATGAGACTGTCTTTAGAGTATAAAAAGCAATTATTTGTTAAAATGCAACTATCTATAGAGCCAAAAATAAATTCCAAAAATTCTTTAGGTGTAAGTGAATTGAAGGAATTTTGGTCATTAATAAATCAATGTAAACTTTTAATAACTATATTTGAGTCCACTCGTTTAAAAAATAATTCTGATGTAAATAATTTTGAAGAATCAGAGATTGATGTTAATAAATACTGTGAAGAAATAATTAAAATGAAGCAGATAAGGATAGAGATGGATATGAATATGGAGGAGCGGAATATGGAGATGTTGTTGAGGGAGTGGCGGAAGAATGAAGATCTGAAGTGGGAGATGAGGAAGGAGATTCTGGAAAATCAGTTTTCCAGCCTCTTACGGAATATTTGGAATCCAGATGATTTGAGTGCTATGGGTATCGAAAATTTTTGTAAATCGTTTTCGTGTTCGTTTGAATCTATTATATTTTCAGATGAGTATATTTATAAAGATGAAAAAGACAAAACTAATGAAATATTATCATTGTTGCAAATAGTTGTATCAGATTTATATAAAAGTAAAATTACTGAGTGTTTTATAAAGTTTATAAAACAGAATACGCCTGATTTAGTCAAACAGTTTTTTCTGGATATTATAGTAATAAGAACTAAAGCTGATCCTGCAGATTATAATTTTTTCAATAAATTAATTTTACTTTGTGAAGATAAATCTCTGCAAAAAGAATTATCTCATCTGTTGCAAAATCGTTTTATTACAGATTTTAATGAAAATACAGTTAGTTTAGATCAACTACCTTCACTTACTCATGTAAGACCAGTAGCGGACTTTACTGTAAATAGAAAATTATTAGAGGATTATCGAAAGATATTGGGTGCTTCAAATTATTTTAAATATAAATCAATCCCAGGTATTCCTATTTTGGGTGACGACTATCACAATTTGCCATTTAGAGTGGTTACAAAGAAAAGCTTACCCCAAGGTTTTTACAAAAAAACTGCTGCCAATAATGCTTATAGCAGTGATTTTACTAGTGGTCGTTTAGATTTAAATCGTTGGGCAGCGGGAAAAAGGGATGTATTTAAGAAGAGGTCGGTTTTACTGAAGACTTATCCCATCGTACTTAAATCTAGAGAGGAATTAGATACATTAAGATTTTCTACGATAGGGCAACTTATTTTAGAAAACTGTACTGTTTATCATGATTTGTCTGATTGTAAAGTAAATATACCTGATTTAGTTGGTCAAAAACGATTTATAACATTTAATGAGGCTCTTTTAATGGTTTCTGAATCAAATTTATTTGAACAAGAAGACAAAGACTATTTGAATTATTTGCATATGTTAAATCAGAAAAAGGATTAGAAAGTACGTATCTCTACTAAAAACGCTTCTGATAACGATGGCAGTAGGGGCTTTTGCCCGTTTTGACATAATAATCTTGATGGTAGTCTTCGGCTTTCCAAAAAGGGGAGCTTGGTAAAATTTTGGTGGCAACATCGTAACCTTTTGTTTTTAATAGGGCGATTAATTTTTTTGTGGTTTCTTTTTCGGCTTCCGAACTAACAAAAA
>JBILGQ010000154.1:0-3818 GCA_044350955.1 Candidatus Marinamargulisbacteria bacterium
TTAAATCTGAGCAGTTAGAGATTAAAGAAAAATTTGGTGATCAAAGACGTACTCAAATTGGTCAGGCTGTTCATGAAATGTCTATGGAAGACTTAATTCCTAATATACAAGTGGCTATTTTAATTTCACAAGCAGGGTTTATTAAACGTATGCCAGTAGATAGTTTTAGATCTCAAAACAGAGGTGGTCGTGGAATTAACTCTATGACAACACGTGACGAAGATAATATCGATCATTTATTGATTACAAATACCCATGATTATTTACTTTGCTTTACGACTAAAGGGCGAGTTTTCAAAATTAAGGCCTATAATGTTCCTGAAGCATCTCGATTATCGAAAGGCGTTAATTTAGCTCACTTTTTGCAATTTGAAGAAGATGAAGGATTAAGTTCGGTAATTGATGTAAAAGATTTTGATTCTGATGAGTATTTGTTTATGACCACTAAAAAAGGTGTTGTGAAAAAAACCGAAGTCAGGGCCTTTATTCATTTTAAAAATAAACCTATAGTGTCTATTAATTTAGATGAAGGAGATGCCTTAAAATGGGTGGTTCGAACTACAGGTAAAAAAGATATTTTGTTAGTGACTAAAGCCGGAATGTTGATTCGATTTGACGAAGAGGATGTAAGGCCTATGGGACGTGCATCACGAGGAATTCGAGGTATTAAAGTGCGTGCAAATGATGAGCTTGTTTCTATGAATGCAATTGAAAAAGAAGATGAAGAATCACGTATATTAATTATTACAAAGTTTGGTTACGGAAAGAATGTGCGTTTATCAGCATTTAGATGTCAAAATCGTGGTGGTGTGGGCGTTAAATCAATTTCATTCAGAAAATCGTTGAAAAATGAAATGGTTAAAGATGCGGTTATCGTGACAAGAGAAGATGATATTTTAATTATTACAGAAAGTGGTACGATGTGCCGCCAGAAAGTAGGTGCTATATCGACTCAACGACGTGAAGCCCAGGGTGTTCGCATCATGAAATTAGATGACGGCGATTCTGTACAGGCGATGAGCGGTGTTAAAAGCGAAGATGACGAGAGTGACATCGCCCTTGGTACTGAGGGTACTGATAGTGGCGTTGTTGCGGATACTCTTGATTTTGGCTTAGATACTTAATTTTTTAGACTTCTATTGTTCTTAATTTGATCGTGTTATACTGAGTGCATGATAGAAGACAATGAACGATTGGTTTCAGCCGAGCAAAGTATTGATGATTTGGCAGAACAAAGTTTAAGACCAAAGTTATTTTCAGAATTTATAGGTCAGGAAAAATTAAAACGTAATTTAAAAATTTACGTCGATGCAGCTAAAATTCGAGCCGAAAGTATTGATCATGTATTGCTGTACGGACCTCCTGGATTAGGGAAGACTACTTTGGCGAATGTTATTGCTAAAGAGATGGGGGTAAACATTAAGATTACTTCTGGTCCGGCCATTGAACGACCTGGCGATTTGGCCGCTATATTAACGAATCTTCAAGAAGGCGATGTGTTGTTTATTGACGAAATTCATCGATTAAATCGTGCTGTTGAAGAAGTGTTGTATCCAGCTATGGAAGATTTTGAATTAGATATTGTGATTGGTAAAGGGCCATCTGCGCGTTCTATACGTTTGGATATTTCTAAATTTACATTGGTTGCTGCTACTACTCGGGTAGGTTCTTTGTCGGCACCGCTACGCGATCGTTTTGGGATTATTGAGCGATTGGATTATTATTTGCCAAGTGAATTGTCTACTATTATTAATAGAGCGGCTCGTATTTTAGAATTGCCTATTAGCGATGAGGCTGCAAATCAAGTTGCATTACGGTCTCGTGGTACGCCACGTATTGCGAATCGATTGTTAAAACGGGTGCGCGATTGGGCGCAAGTTCAGGAACATGATGGTGTGACAATTACGAATATAAAAGCCAGTTTAGAGGCTTTGGGAATCGACAAATTTGGCTTAGATCAAATGGATCGGGTGTATTTAGAGACTTTGTTAAGAAAATTTTCTGGTGGACCTGTAGGGGTTGAGACCATTTCTGCTAGTATCGCTGAAGATTCTGATACAATAGAAGATGTTGTGGAGCCCTATTTGTTACAATGCGGGTTTATTGATCGTACTCCTAGAGGTAGAGTCGCTACCAAACAGGCTTATGATCATTTTGGAATTCCGTTTGAAACAAGGGTAGAGGCTACACAGTCAACGTTATTTTCTTTTGAGAATAATCAAGAGAGTTAAGTTTGAGAATTAAGTTAGGATTAGAAGGAGATAAATATGACAAGAAAAGCTGAAATTACACGACGTACAAATGAAACGGCTATTCAGTTAGCATTGACTGTGGATGGTACTGGAAATTCTAGTATAGATACTGGAGTGGGTTTTTTAAACCATATGCTAGATTTATTTGCCAGACATGGCTTGTTTGATTTGGCTTTAACTGTGAAGGGTGATTTAGAGGTAGATTATCATCATACGGTTGAAGATGTTGGGATTTGTTTAGGGCAGGCTTTTAAAGACGCAATGGGCGATTGTGCAGGAATAAATCGCTACGCATCGGTTACTGTTCCTATGGACGAGTCTTTGGCATCGGTAAGTATTGATATCAGTAATCGACCTTATTTGGGTTTTGATGTTGATTTGAAAAACGAAAAAGTTGGTTTGTTTGATACCGAGTTAGTAGAAGAATTTTTTAATGGCTTTGTTAATAATGCTCGTATAAATTTGCATATTCGTCTTGAAAAAGGAAGTAACACTCATCATAAAATTGAGGCTATTTTTAAAGGATTTGCGCTAGCTCTTGATCAGGCATCGTTGCTGAATCCTCGTAAAAAAGGCATTCCGTCTACTAAGGGTATTTTGTAGGGCCTTTTCGGGCGCAAAGATAGAGCGTAGTAGGAATTGTGTAAAACTGGTAATATAGACAAACTTTATTTTTTTAATCAATTTAGGTGAATGGATGGCGAAAGAAAAAAAGACTAATAAAAAAAAGACTCCAAAAGATTATCGTAATTTATTATGGTATTTTCTTTTAGGATTAATGCTGTTGTCTGTGGTGAGCACCTATTTTTCTGAACCAGCGGCTCCTAAAGCGCTTAGTTTTTCTAATTTTGTTCAACAGTTAGAACAAGGGCAAATTCAAGAAGTGACTATTCGAACAACAGAAAGAGTTATTATTGGTAAAACCAAAAATAATCAGTCTTTTAAAACCTTTTATATCGATTATCCAGAGTTGATGAGCGAGCTAAGAGAGCAGGGTGTTAATATAGAGGTGAATCCGGCGGATAGCGGATGGTTATGGGGAACTTTGCTTCAGGCATTTTTACCATTTTTACTTATCGGATTTTTATGGTTCTTTATTTTTAGACAAGCTCAAGGTATGAATAGTCAGGCCATGAATTTTGGTAAATCGCGTGTGTCGGCCTATAAAAAAGATGAGAAAGATAAGATTACGTTTAAAGATGTTGCGGGTGTTGATGAAGCCGTTGAAGAGTTAAGAGAAATTGTGGATTTTTTAAAAACGCCACAAAAATACAAAGAAATTGGGGCTAGAATTCCAAAAGGAGCCTTGTTGATGGGGTCGCCTGGAACCGGTAAAACCTTATTGGCAAAAGCCATAGCCGGTGAAGCAGATGTACCTTTTTTTAGTATTTCTGGATCTGATTTTGTTGAAATGTTTGTGGGGGTTGGGGCATCACGTGTGCGGGATTTATTTGCACAGGCTAAAAAAAGTCAGCCCGCATTAATTTTTGTTGATGAAATCGATGCTGTAGGGCGTCAACGTGGCGCTGGTTTAGGGGGTGGGCATGATGAACGTGAACAAACTTT
>JBILGQ010000155.1:0-3814 GCA_044350955.1 Candidatus Marinamargulisbacteria bacterium
TGCGATACCGGCTTTAATGGCAACACGAAATATTCAACAAACTAAAATTAAGCGTTTGTGTTGTTTTCTTATTCCTTTAATGCAATGCTCCGCCCGATTACCTGTATACGGCTTGTTACTAGCTTTACTGTTTGGGGATCACTTTTTTAAAGCTTCGTTAGCCATGATTGCTATTTATATCGGGTCGTTAGTGATTGCTTTTTTTGTGGCTGTATTGCTTAAAAAAGGCTTGGGCTTAGACGATGATTCTCGATTTACTATAGAGCTACCGAAATGGAAAATACCAAATTTGTCGCTAATTAGTTTGCAAGCGCTGTCAAAAACACGGTCGTTTATTGGGGGGGCCGGACCGATTATTTTGCTGGTTTCGTTTGTTTTTTGGTTGTTATCTGCGCATCCAAGTGAACAAAATTCTTATGCTATGATGATAGGGCAGGTGATAGAGCCCGTTTTTATACCAATGGGGCTAGATTGGCGTGTGGGGGTTGCGCTTATTTTGTCGTTTGTTGCAAGAGAAGTATTTGTATCAGCTTTGGTTATTTTATTCGCAGCGGGCGCTGATTCAGGATCTATTAGTACTACTTTATCTATGGCTACCTTTCAGGGGTCAGAACAGCTCATTTTTACGACGCCTACTATTATTGGATTAATTGTATTTTTTATGATTGCTCTTCAGTGTGGGGCCACTTTTGCTATGGCTAGAACCGAAATGAAATCGACTCGATTGGCCTTAATACAGTTAGTGGTTTATATTGGCTCCGCTTATTTATTAGCTGTAGGAATAGTTCAGTTTTCTCGATTGTTTTAAAGGGCTATTTTGGTCTTGCTGTTTACATTTAAGACGGGTATTCTTTTAGGATGATTAAACCACCAAAAGTTGCGATTACTTCTTTTATCCAGTCTGTTTTAACTAAGAGTAAAAAGCAGGTTCCTATATTATTGCAGTTGCTTCAAGCTGCTGTAAAAAATTATGATACTATGCCTTTTTATTTGCAGAGAGTTTGGCCTCATTGGTTTTATAAACAAACTCAGGATGTTGGTGATAATAATTTTTTTAGTATCAGTAATAGTGCTCATCGTAATTGGACTTTATTAAGAGAGACTGGTGTTGATGCTAGTGCTATTGTAGATCCTAGTGGGTTATTGCATATCCCTGGCTCGGAGTATTCATTAGATAGTTGGTTAAAAACAGAAGACGGTTTATATTTTCCTAGTAAAGATTGTTTGTATTCGCAGGTGTTTAACCCGCAAACAGGCTTAGTACTTACCGAACATCAATTAAAGTGTGTTACTATGACGGCTTCTGTATTTTATAAGTCTTTTATCGATCAGAATGACTTGGTTTTTTCAGAGTACTCTGTCAAGAATATCTCTAATAGTAAGCAAAATATATCGCTGTATCTGTCTATAAGACCTTATTCTTTAGAGGGAATTACTGTATTGAATTCTATTCAATATTTGCAATCTAAAACTTTTTTAGTGAATGGGCAATTGGCCGTTTTTAGTGATAGTAAGCCCGATAATGTTGTTTGTTCGACGCATGCTGGTGGCGATGTGTGTGAAATGTTAAATACGGTTGAGTGGGTGTTTCAGTCGCAGTGTGTAGATGGCTTAGCCTCGGCTTGTTTAGAGTATAAATTATCTTTAAACCCTGGTGAACAGAAATCGATTTTGATTAAATCTATAGTAAACCGGCCTAGTCAAATGTCGTTTTTTCGGAAGAAACAAATCTCGAAAGACATTGCTTCAAAAATAGAAGATATCTCTGGCTTTTCTTGTTCTAGAGAGAAAGAAAAACTTCAGCAGCTTATACAGAAAAGAAACGGACTTGTGAAGTTTCGGTCTCCTAATAAGCTGTGGGACAATTTTTTTAATACACAACAACAGGTGCTGTTTACAGCTCTTGGGTCGCAGTTTTGCTTCGCTGGGACTTATTCTGATGAGCGGATAAATTTTATTAAAACGCCTGAAATTTTGTGCGCATTAGCTCAATGTGGGTATTCGGCGGAACAACTTGAGTTAATTAATCAGCCTGATTATTTTTCTAAACTTATTAAAGCGATTCAATCTCGTTCTATTACGCCTAGTGAATTAGGGCAGATGATGCTGTATTTAAACCAGTTAACGCAGGTATCTGTTTTTATAATAAATGCAGATATGTTTAAGAATTTAGAACAGGCTATCGCAAGCTATTTAAAAGATCTTGAGAATAAGAGTCATAAGAAACAGGCGTTGTTATTTCCAAAAAGGCCTTGTCATTACAGTGGGGTTTTACATTACTTTTTGTTAGATTTAATTGGTGCTCTTGAAACGATTAACGTTTTACAAGATATTGCTCAAAAACGACATTTTAGTTTAGACGCAGCTTATCTTCATATGAGGTCACTTGTGAGTGCAGGCATTCAAACTTTTTGCGATGATGTCTCTAATAAAGTGGTATTTAAGCGTATTGTGCCAGCCACTTTAACAGCCTATTTAAGCATTCATTCTATCGAAACCTTGTATCGTTATTTTTGTTTATTTCCAAAAGAAAGTGAGCGAGTTCATCAGACATTAACAATGATTCAGGAGCATTTTGTGGAGTCGTCCTTAATTTGTTCTCAGTTTAACCCGTCTGGATTTCCTATGCATGAAAATGTTTATTTTATTAAGCTTTGTCGCTTATTGAACAGGAACGTTTATTCAAGTTTTGATCAATTATTAGGGTGTCAGTCATCTACGGGATGTTTTTCTGAGGCTATTCATCGTTTTAGCAAAAAAGGTTCGGGATTAGATGGGCATAGTTACTCTGCTTCGGCTTTGTTGCTGTTAGAGTTTAGTTCGTTTTTAGTTTCTGTGACAGATAAAAGCATGACTTTATGTAAAGATTTGCCAGAGTCATGGTTTAAAACGGGATTTGCATTTCAGGGGCTTCAAACACCATTCGGATCTGTTTCTCTGACGGTTACTCCGAAAGAAAGTTCTATTTGTGTAGACTGTGATTGGGTGCTACATAATCGATGCGAGACTGTTATCTTAAGCTTGCCGTCTTCTGTATCTGCTGTTGAGATGAATCAAAAACGGATAGAAATTTCGGACTCGACTATTGTATTGCCCTTAACTACCAAAGTTCTTTATTTATATTTTCATGAATCTTGATAGAGACGAGCAGTATCAGTGCACAATTGAAAAGCTAGTCTATGAAGGATATGGCTTAGCCCGTATTAATGGGCATACGGTTTTTGTACCTAAAAGTATTCCAGGCGATGAGTTGCGTGTTTGTATTACTCAACGCAAGCGCAGAGTGTATTTTGCCAAGATCGTAGACATTATTAAGCCATCGCCTTTACGGCAAGAGTCTCCTTGTAGTCATGCGCATGAGTGTGGCGGCTGCCAATTAATGGATGTGGCATACGAGAATCAATTGTTGATAAAACGCGATATTTATTTAGATGTTTTTCGGCAGTTTGCTCCACGGTTTTTAGAGAAAATAGAGCCTGTTGTTCCTTGTGAACGGCGTCAGTATCATCGCAATAAAATGGATTTTTCTTTTTTTCAGTCTGAGAATGACCTGATGATTGGCTTAAAAAAGAAAGGGTCTTTTTCGGAAGTCATTCGCATTTCAGATTGCTTATTATTATCACAGGAATCGAATGCAATCTTATTAAAAACCAGCGAATTTTTTAGCAAAAAAAATGTTTCTGTGTGGGATCCTCATGCTCAAACTGGTTGTTTGCGGCATTTAATGATTCGTCATTCGAAATTAAAAAACAAGTATTTGGTGGCTATAGAGGCGTCTTGTTTAGATCCGTCTTTTGACGACTATGTGAAGCTA
>JBILGQ010000156.1:0-3802 GCA_044350955.1 Candidatus Marinamargulisbacteria bacterium
TTTCACAGAAGAATCACGTGAATTTGATGCATTTAAAAATCGTTATCCTATTTATTGGGCAGTTTTTACAGGCATTTTAATTTTAAAAGCATTATGAAACTTAGCACTGTTACACTTAGTTTAATGTACCTAATAACAGTAAATTACGCGTCGATTTACGATCATGTGAACTTAAAAAGTGGAATACTAACTCAAAACGAAACTTGGTCGGGTAAAATTGTATTAAGCGAAGATGTTATCGTTCCTAAAGACCTAATTCTGAACATTGCTGATGACACGTGGATTATTTTTAATAACTTTGATTATAATAATAAAGGGCTGTACGAAAACCAAACAGAATTAATCGTATACGGAACTTTAGAGATGAACAACAAAGACAGTATTCAGATTATGCCTATAACCGATTCGCGCTTAGACTATTTAAAAGATCAGGCTTTAACAAAAACAATAACCCCTACCCCTTACGACACTACCCCTTTAAAAGATCAGCTTAGGGGCTATCGGCATCAATATTCTATTATTTGGACAATTGCCTACGGAATTTTACTTTTATGATCACAAAAAGAGTGCTTATTTTTTTGCTTTGCTTGTTTTTCTCTGAGAATTATACAAATTTTGCAAAAGAAAAACCGGCTTTTAAAATAGGCGTAATAAGTGAAAACGAAATTTGGAAAGACAGCGTATATTTGCTTGGTGATATCACAATTGAAAAAAATGTAACTGTGCAAATTAAAGAAGGAACTATCGTTTATTTTTCAGATTATGACCTATTAAAATCAGGTAAAGACCCTCATCAATGCGAAATTAATATCAACGGTCATCTCGACATTCAATCAAGCAAAAAACACCCCGTCATATTTGAGTCTATTAAAGACGGCAGCACACAAGTCATAGACAGTACTAACGAAAAAACAGAGATAATAGAAATCAGCCCCTATGTAATCGACACAAAATTATTAAAAGACGAATTTAATGCCTTTAAAAAAGAATATTTCATAGTATGGGGAATTATTTATGCGCTATGGCTGTTATAAATTCCTGATAATATTGTTAATTTTACCTAATGTCTTAAACGCTGGCACGACACATATAAACAGCAAAGAATCTGTCACTAACATTGATAATAACTCTAAACACATTCTTCTTCATGCAACTACAAATTCGTATTCTGTAAGCCCAAGCATTGTCATTGATGGCCCAGCCATAATTTTTATTCCAGACTCAGTTACACAAATTACTGGTCAAGAAAAATCGGTAAAACACGACCGCTTTGCTAAACAAATTAAATCGCACTATACAAAAAACTTTTTTTGGTACGGAGCCGTCTTTATTCTTTTATCAGGAGTATTATTATGAAAAAAATTCTCTTTATTCTGTGCCTCTTGTTCTCTACACTACAAGCACAAACTCTTAACAATTCTATAAATCGCATAGATCGTGATTTTTATTTGAGTATCAAACCTGGATTTACACAACTCACACAATCAGAAACAGATCCGCTACTTACTATCGAAGCCAATTATTATTTGTTCTCTCAACACTTTAGAATGAGCATCGGAACTCATCTTATTGACGTACAAGACAAAAATTTACCCACAACAGCTCTGCATTTTATGGGACTGGAATATTCGATTCCTGTTCTAAAAAACAATCAATTATTTTTGGGAATCCGTAAATACAAAGCTTACTTCTTAGAAAACGAACAACAGTTTCATAAAAACAGTAAAGGCTATGGGTTTTACTGCGGAGCCAGAAAAAACATCAACAAAAATCTCGACCTAATGTTAGAGCTAGGTAGCGTCATTCAACCCTTTCAATATAACAGCAATAAAACGCCAGCTACACTAAATAACACCCCACTTTATTTGAGCGTGGGATTAAATATAATTATTTAAAGTCACGAAATACCTCATCTAATCAATGCGATAGGCCTATTATTTCAGTAAATCTAAAAGCCGTTCTTTAATAATAGTTGCTCCAAAAAATGCCAACACATAAGAAATATTTGGCCCGGCCGCTTTTGCGGTTACACCTAAACGAATTGGTTTAAATACTTTTCCTTTGCCTTGCTCTAAATCAATAACAAGTGTCTCTAATAGTGCACTATATTCTTCAGGGCTATTCGGGTTTCGGCTGTCAATCAACTGAATAAGATATCGAAATACATTGCTATCTTGCTCAGAAAAATTTATTTCGCCTAAGGCTGTTTTGTAGTCTGTGCTTGATTCTAAAAATACCGTAATATACTCATTTACTTCTGATAATTCGTCTAAATTATCTCGAATTGCTTTTAAAGCTAATACTTGCTTGTCTCGAGGCAATTGCTGAAACTGCGCTTTATAACTATCATTCAAATACAATTCCACACGAGCTATATAATCGTTTTCATCAATTTTACGAATATACTGTCCATTCATCCATTTTAACTTTTTAATATCAAACACAGCACCCGAATTATTCACACGATCTAAATCAAACTGCTCGCAAAGTTGTTCTGCCGTAAAAAACTCCTCTTCTCCAACGGGCGACCACCCTAACAACGTGAGATAATTCATAAAGGCTTCAGGCAAAAAACCTCTGTCACGATATTCTGTGGCCGCTGTTGCTCCATGACGTTTTGATAACTTCGATTTATCAGGACCTAAAATCATGGGCAAATGCGCAAACTCTGGTGTATCAAAACCAAAAGCTTCATATAAAGCCAATTGTCTTGGCATATTCGACACATGATCCTCACCACGAATAACATGAGTAATTTTCATCAATGAATCATCGATTACAACAGCAAAATTATACGACGGAGTACCATCAGATTTAATCAATACAAAATCAGATATTAAGTTACAGTCAAATCGAATTTTACCACGAATACTGTCTTTCATGATAATTTCACGGTCTTCTGTCATTTTAAAACGAATTACATAAGGTATACCCGACTCTATTTTTTGTCTTAACTCTTCAGCAGGCAAATTCGATCGTTCTCTAGAATGCATGTAAGCAATACCGGCTTTTTTTGCTCGCTCTTTATCTTGCTCAATATCTTCTGTAGTCAAAAAACAATAATAAGCTTTTCCTGCATCGACTAATTCTTTGGCATATTTTTCATATAAACCATCTTCAATTCGTTCTGACTGTCTATAAGGACCATAAGGACCACCGCCAATTGGGCCTTCATCTAAATTCAGATTTAACCACGCTAAGCCGTCTAAAATATTTTTTTCGTATTCAGCCATAGACCGTTGTCTATCGGTATCTTCTATTCTTAAAATAAACAGTCCGTTATGATGTTTAGCATACAACCAATTAAACAACGCAGCACGCATAGTACCGATATGTAAATTACCCGTTGGTGACGGGGCGAATCGAACTCTAACTGTCATAAACCCGTCCTTTATTAATAAAATTTAATGTAGATCCTGCTTTAAACCACTCTATTTGTAAAGCATTATAGGTATGCTTACATATAATAGACTCGTTACTGCCATCAGAATGACTAAGCTTTAACTTTACATCTGTATTAGGTGCAAATTCGGCCAAATTAAGAATTGAAATTTTATCATCTTCTAAAATTTTGTCATAGTCAGCAGGATTAGAAAAGGTAAGCGCCAAAACACCCTGCTTTTTCAAATTCGTTTCATGAATCCGAGCAAAAGAGCGAACAATAACGGCCCGAACACCCAAGTGCCGAGGCTCCATAGCTGCATGCTCGCGTGAAGATCCTTCTCCGTAATTTTCGTCACCAATCACAACTGACCCGATCCCCATAGCTTTATAATGCCGAGCCACTGTAGGAACAGCTTCG
>JBILGQ010000157.1:0-3793 GCA_044350955.1 Candidatus Marinamargulisbacteria bacterium
GTTAATAGAAAGTAATAATCTAGAACTTCCGGTGATAGTGAATAAAAAAAATTGTGATGGAACTGATGTTATTCAGTTAGAAACGGCTATGGGATCAGCGATTAGTTGCTTTAAACAGGCGGCTTGTTTGTATGTTGAGCGGGATCGGTTTTTTCCGGTAAAAACTACAGCAGATTTATTATTGCTTCGTGCGAAAAGAGAAAATAAAGTTTGTTTAAATGCTAGTCCGACTATTGTTTTTGATGAAAATTATCAGGCAGTTTATGAATTTGATCGTTTGTTTCAGGTTATTCCTAATATGAGAGAGCTGACGAGTTTATCTATTCAGGGTAAATTTGTGTTTTTAGACGGACTTAAGTTAGTGGGCGATGTTTGCTTAGAAAATAGTTCGCAAAACAAAATAATTTTGAGAGATCAATTAATTACGGGTTAACTTGATCGGTTTATTTATACTAATGTTAACCAGTGGCTATAGCTTGGGTTTTTTCCGGTTACAACATCAAAAAAGGTGTTTTGAATATGTTCTGTAATCGGGCCGCGTGATCCGTTTCCGATTTGGATGCCGTCTATTTCGCGTATGGGGGTGATTTCTGCTGCTGTGCCGGTGAAAAATAATTCGTCGGCGGTTAAAATCTCGTCACGTATAAACGATTTTTCTCTTAGTTCGTAGCCTAAATTTTTGGCAATTGTTTTGGCAGAGTCTGCGGTAATGCCTCTTAGTGCTGAATCTTCGGCGCGAGTGGCATAAACGACCTTGTCTTTAATGACAAATAAATTTTCGCCAGGGCCTTCAGCAATGAATCCGTTACTGTTTAATAAGATAGCTTCATCGTAGCCACATCTTAGGGCTTCTTGTTTTGCTAAGCCAGAGTTTAAATAATTGGCTGATGTTTTGGCTAGCGGAGGCATGGTGCGGCTATCGATTCTTGTATAAGAAGACATCTTGCAGCGAATGCCATTTTTTAAACCGTCTTCCCCTAAATAAGAGCCCCATTCCCAGGCAGCTATCATAGTTTCTATCGGGTTAGGGCTTGGGTTTAAGCCCATCACGCCATATCCAAAAAATAGTGTGGGTCGTATGTAGCAGGAATTTAGCTTGTTTTCTTTAATCAAGTGTTTTGTTGCTGTAATTAGTTCATCGCTTGTGTAGGGGGTTTTCATATAAATAAGTTTGGCAGAGTCTTCTAAACGGTCAAAATGTTCTTTGGCTCTAAAAATTGCGGCGCCTTTATCGGTATGATAAGCGCGAATTCCTTCAAATACTGCTGTGCCGTAGTGTAGGGCATGCGTTAGTACATGAACTTTTGCTTCGTCCCAGTTTATTAAAGAGCCGTTTTGCCAGATATAAGTCGATTTTTTCATAAGCGAAATTGTAACAGACTGATTTTTTTTTGGGGAGAGAAAACTTTATTTAGAGTTTTGATCATGGCAAAAAAGAGTGTCTAATGACAGTTCTTGGCTAAGTAGGGCTTTGCCTATAATACAGCCAAATAAATTAGAGATTTTTTTTAGCTCGTTTACATCATCGTTATGACGTATGCCTCCGGAAGCTATAATAGCGTGTTTTGAATACGTGGCTACTTCAGACAGTTGTTTTAGATTAGGGCCTTGCATCATGCCGTCTTTAGAAATATCGGTAAAGATTACGGAATGTAAGGGTAGTGGGGCTAATTTGTCTAATAATTCTGTGAAATGAATAGACGATGATTGTTCCCAGCCATCTGTTGCTACATAGGCATTTTTGGTGTCCATTCCGGCTATGATTTTGTTGGGATACTGACTGCATAGAGTCGCAGCTAAATTAAAATTTTTAATAAATAAAGAGCCAATAATGACTTGGGTTACTCCGCAATCAAGATAATAGGCTAATGCCTCTTGAGACCGAATGCCGCCTCCTACTTCAATCTCTAAAGAGGTCGCTTCGCGGATAGAACGAATAATTGCGCCGTTATTTAACTCTCCGGATCGAGCAGCGTTTAAATCAACAACATGCATGCGTGTAGCTCCTGCGGCTTCGAATTGCTTAGCAAGTTCAACAGGATTGTATGAATATTGAGTGACAGCATTGTAACTGCCTTGTGTTAATCGCACGACTTGGCCGTCTAATAAATCAATGGCTGGTATAATTTGAAATGTCATTTTAATCTTGCTCGGATATGCGTTTAAAATAAGAACTTAAGTCGTTTATCGGAATGCTATTTTGTTGCTTTTTTTGTAAGTGTTTTACAATTACAGTCTGAGAGTCTAATTCCTGATCACCTAAGATAATAATAAATTCTGCCTTTAATTTATCGGCTAGTTTTATATGAGGGTTCAGCTCTGTTTTTTTATAGTCTGTAGTTACTGAAAGGCCTTCTTGTCTCAGTGTTTCCATGAGACTTACACTTTTTAAGGCAGCTTTTTGGCCTAGGGCAGCCACATAAATAAGTGAGTCTGGTTTGAGTTTTGTGTTGGGTTGTTGGTCTAATAATAAGACTAGGCGTTCTAAACCAAAGGCAAAACCAAAGGCAGGAGTATCGGGTCCGCCAATATCACGAATTAAATGGTTGTAACGTCCGCCACCACAAATGCTATTTTGTGCGCCAAGTTCGTCTGAAACTACTTCGAAAACGGTTTCGGTATAATAGTCTAATCCGCGTACGAGGGTAGGGGTGTAGATGTAGGGAATGTTCAAAGCATCTAAGTATGTTAACACCGAAGCAAAATGCGTTTTAGACTGATCACACAACGCCTCGTTTAAATCAAAACCATCTAAAATCAGGGCTTTTATTGCTGGGTCTTTGCTATCTAAAATGCGAAGTGGGTTATGTTTAAATGTTTCTTTTTGTTGCTCGTTAAATAAGTGAAGATGCGGCGTGAAATAGTTAATGACATGCGTTCGAATAGAGTCTCTGCAATGCAG
Organism: Candidatus Marinamargulisbacteria bacterium; assembly: GCA_044350955.1. Taxonomy (GTDB): domain Bacteria; phylum Margulisbacteria; class Marinamargulisbacteria; genus JBILGQ01. Next base: position 2,903 of record JBILGQ010000157.1, read on the forward strand.
GCAACCCACGGAATTTATACGAATATTTACCTTATTTAAGCCCAGTTCGCTAAATAGTCGGTAACACAAAGTAATAATTTCGGCATCTGTATAGGGGTGTGAAGAGCCAATGCATTCAAGCCCGATTTGATGGAATTGTCTGTATCGGCCGGCTTGGGGTCTTTCGTATCGAAACATGGGGCCCATATAATATACTTTTGTTTCGCCGGCTTGGCGTTGCAGGGCGTTCGATAAATAGGCGCGCGCAACAGAAGCAGTTCCCTCGGGTCTTAGGGCTAGTTCTCGGCCACCTTTATCTGTAAAGTTATACATTTCTTTTTTGACGATATCCGACTCGTTACCCATGACTCGATTAAATAACGACAGTTCTTCAAAAATGGGCGTGCGAATTTCTGAATAATGATAACGATGAAATAAGTTTCTGGCAGTGTTTTCGATGAACTGCCATAAAGGTGTTTCGCTTGGTAATATATCTTTTGTTCCGCGAACTACTGTGTAAGTCATGGGTTAATCTTAAAGAAAAAATTAACCCTCGTCAAACGATCGGCGGTTAACGCAAAACACAGCAGCTAAAAATGGCTCTGTCGCTAAATATCTAATCTGAGCAATTTTAGCCCAGCTTATTCTATTTCAAATAATGGGTTTTTAATCGTTTTTATACGCCATCATCGGTTACCCCAGATGCCTGTAGTTCTGTAATTAACTTACTGTTGTTAGCAGTCCTAGCCGCTAACAATAATTCTTGTTTTTCTTCGAGCGATAAACCTGCGCCAGTTATGCCAGATTTGCGCAGGGTGCTAATAAACGGAATTAATCTTATTAAGAAGCGACCTGTTTCACTTGTAATGTTTGTAACAGTATTCTTAAATAGTTGATTTATAAATTCAACTG
>JBILGQ010000158.1:0-3790 GCA_044350955.1 Candidatus Marinamargulisbacteria bacterium
CTTTCAAAATAGATACCAGTCATTTGGTGAATCTACCCTTGTTAAGCGGTCCTCTTGATTTAATAAACCAATTGTCATTTCCAGACTTTAGTTCTCTTTCAAACCCAAACGTCTATATAGCAGCTATTATTCTAGCCCTAGTAGCCAGCATAGAGACGCTATTATCGTTAGAAGCTACAGATAATCAAGATCCATTAAAACGCATTAGCCCTAAAAACCAAGAATTAAAAGCACAAGGTATTGGCAATATAGTAGCTGGCCTTTTAGGCGCCTTGCCTGTTACTCAAGTGATTGTTCGAAGTTCAGCCAACCAACAATCAGGCGCTAAAACAAAAGCCTCAGCTATCATTCATGGTGTTCTGATCTTACTAAGCATCGTGCTAATTCCTCAGCTATTAAACCTAATCCCCCTAAGTGTTTTAGCGGCTATTTTACTAGTAGTTGGATACAAACTAGCTAAACCTTCCTTGTTTAAACAGATGTATGCACAAGGCGCGAAGCAATTTGCTCCGTTTATGATAACCATTTTAGGAATTGTATTTACCGATTTATTAACAGGAATTGCTTTAGGAATGATCACATCAATTGCCCTCGTCCTAACACAGCATATTCAAAGTGGCTTTGTACTTAAAACTAGCCAAGTTAACGGAAAAAATCATACTCAAATGATTCTGTCAGAGCATGTCAGCTTTTTAAACAAATCTGCCATACTGAATGTGTTTGAAAATATCCCTAATCAGACCTCACTTGATATTGATGCTCAAAACACCCGATTTATTCATCCAGATATTCTGGATGCCATTCGTTCTTTTCAAAATACTTCATCATCCAAACAAATCACAATAAACAAGATTCATTTGGATGAGAATAAGTATAAATAAAAATAGAGAAGGAGATAAAAAAATGAAAACACAAACAAAATTAACACAAGATAACTTAAGCCCTGAAAAAGCCTTAGAACTTTTAATAGCAGGTAACCAACGCTTTATAGAAAACATGAAAGTAAACCGAGATCTACACGAACAAATATTAGCAACCCGTCATGGGCAATACCCTTTCGCTGTTGTTCTTAGCTGTATTGATTCAAGAGTGCCAGCAGAATTGGTATTTGACCAGGGTATTGGCGATATTTTTAGCGTACGAATCGCCGGAAATATAGTCAATGAAGATATTTTAGGCTCTATAGAATATGGCTGTAAATTTGCTGGCTCTAAAATTGTAGTCGTCATGGGTCATACAAAATGCGGCGCTGTTGCAGCTGCTTGCCAAGGTGTAAAACATGATAATATTAGCCAGTTATTAGAAAAAATAAGCCCTGCTATTCAGTCTGTAAACGCTGAAACCCCGACACAAGATGAGACAATTATTCACAATGTAACCCTAGAAAACATCAAGGTATCTATTCAAAGAATTCGTCAAGAAAGCCAAACAATAGCACAATTAGAAGCCGAAGGAACTATCAAAATTGTAGGCGCTTTATACGACATCTCAAATGGGCAAGTAACGTTTTTAAATACAGAAAGCACAAGTAATAATGCCCTTAAAGAAATCGCCATTCCCTTATTACAAGTCAGATAAAAATCACTATTAAAATTATGCAAATATGGATTTAAACTCCATATTTGCATAAATTTTATGCACAAATATTGAAAAAAACTAAAGTTATTCCATAATTCCATATTCCTTTCTTTTATGGAGTTTCTATTCAATAACTCCATTCTTAAACCCAATCAAAGCCGCATAATTTATTTTTAGGCAAGTACGAATATGTGCATCAAAATAACGTACGCCTCTTGCCTAAAGAAATTCACAAAGAGAGGGGAAGTTAGCTACAAAAAAATTAAAATTTTAGTTATTATACGATTTATGAGTATTCTGATAGTAGAAGATGAAGCAAAAGTATTAACATTTATTAAAAAAGGCTTTGAAGAACAATATTTTTGTGTCGATACTGCATCAAACGGGCAAGAGGGTTATTTTTTAGCCAAAAACAACGCTTATGACTGCATTATATTAGATGTTGCGCTACCTCTAATGAGCGGCTTTGATATAGCCAAAAAATTACGTGAAAAACAAAATTTTACTCCGATTATTTTTTTAACTGCCAGAGATGCCATCCAAGATAGGCTCACCGGTTTTGATCTAGGAGGTGATGATTATTTAATTAAACCCTTTGCATTTTCAGAACTATTGGCTCGAGTCAAATCGCTAATACGACGCCATACAAAACCCAGTCCTACCCAATTTACAATTGGCTCTTTACATATTGATACCGCAAAACACAAACTATATAAAAATGGAAGTGAACTTGAATTAACACCCAAAGAATTCTCGTTATTACAATTTTTTTTAGACAGAAAAGGAGAAATCGTCACCCGCACTATGTTATCTGAAAATATTTGGGGCTATCACTTTGATTCAATGACCAATGTTATTGATGTACATATCACAAACTTGCGAAAAAAAATTGAAGATAAACAAAGCAAAAAAAGCCTCATTAAAACCATTCGCGGCGTTGGCTATATATTAGATTATCCCGAGAACAGCCCCCTTGCCTAAACAAACGTTTACTTTTTTTAAAAACAGCTTGCCAACGGGCAATCAAAAGCCATTTTTTAAAGGAATTCGACTCAAATTTGTAGTATTATTTTCATGTATCATTCTCATTACCATTGGTATTCTATCAAGCTACTGGTACATTATATTTAACCAAAAATTAGATACTACTTCCCGCATACTGACTCAAAACGAACTTATTTCAAGCATCCAATACATCCAAAAAAATCAATATTCTGTTAAAGAAATCGTGGCTCTACTAAATGAATTAGCGTTCGTCACCAGCAATAGCGACTATAAATTATATTTTGCTTTATATAATACCAAAGGCCAGTTAATTGAAAAATCAGCCCAATTTGAAGCTGACCAAAATACAATCCAAACACTTAGCTTATCCAAACACGACAATCGCATTTATCATAGTAAAGCATTTCAAACTCAAAAAAATCGCTATTTTTTTTCTGAAAGCACCCGATTTACAGACGCCTTCGGAAATGACTTTTTTTTGCAATTTACGATAGATCCATTTCATCATCTCGAAGCCAAACAATTTTTTATAGACACCCTATTGTTCTCACTGCCACTATTAATTGGGCTTGTTCTATTTATGAGTATTATTTTAACACGCTGGACCCTTAAACCTCTTTCTAGACTCAACCAAACAGTCAGCTCATTTTCGCTAACCACAGGTAAACAGCTACTACCCATTTCTAAACACAATGACGAACTCGATCAACTATCCCAAACCCTTAATACTTTACTGATCAAAAACCGAAAATCATTTGAAACTCTTAGCACCTTTACCGCAAACGCCTCTCACGAACTTCGCCTTCCGATTACAGCCATGAAAGGCGAAGCAGAAATATGCTTAAGTAAAGACCGAAGCATATCTGAATACAAAAGCGTATTAAGCAGCATCATCGAAGAACTTGATAAAATTACGCGCATGACGAAGCAACTCTTACAACTCACACGCGGTGATTCTGGCGCTGATGCCACGTCAATGCAATCTCTTGATCTAGCAAAAATCCTAAACAAATTAATCCATTTTTACGCCGCCGTTGCCCAAAACAAGCACATTTCACTACAGTACCAAAAACCAGACTCTCCTCAGATAATCTTAGGAAGCCAAAGCAGTATTGAAGAAATTTTTTCAAATCTCATCGAAAACGCTCTCAAATACACACCCGAAAAAGGAATTATCACGATTTATTTTACCAAAACTCAAAACGAC
>JBILGQ010000159.1:0-3766 GCA_044350955.1 Candidatus Marinamargulisbacteria bacterium
GCTTTACGCGCAAAACGTTTAAACGTGACGCTGTATCAGCGTCCTCGAGCTGAAGCCAATTTGGCAGTTGCTTGTGCTAGTATTTTAGCTCGCTATTATTTTGTGGATCAGTTAAACCGTATGTCTAGTGCCTATAACAGCCTATTTCCTAAAGGAAGTACAAAGAAAGTGGTTGAATTTGCTCAAGCGTTTGTAGATCAGCATGGCTTAGAAGAGATTCGTGCTGTAGCTAAGTGGCACTTTAAAATTACTAATCAGTTAATTTTAAGCTAAGTAAAGCTAAGTGCCTGGCTCTTATCTTAGGCTAAGAGCCATGGCTCTTCTTTGTGCTTAGTAGCCTGGCACCTAAAAATGCTACGTTTTATTTTTATTTTTTACGAATACGCGTTATACTATTAGGGTTGCAAAAAATCTGCAAAAAATCATAATAAAGGACCTAAAACATGACTGCTATAGATAAATTTATTTCTTTAAGCGCCAATTCAATCGAGGCTAGTATTACAATGGAAATTACGGCTATAGCCAAAAAATTACAAACAGAAGGAAAGCCGGTTATCTCTATGAGTGCCGGAGAGCCAGATTTTGATACCCCCGATTTCATTAAAGAAGCCGGAATCAAATCGATTCGCGACGGCAAAACCAAATATACCGATGCATCGGGAATTGCTGAATTAAAATTAGCTGTATGTGCGAAATTAAAACGTGATCAGAATTTAACTTATACAAGTAACCAGATTATTATTTCATCGGGAGCAAAACATAGTATTTTTAATGCCTTGATGGCCATTATTAATCCGGGGGATGAAATTATTGTTCCGGCGCCTTACTGGGTAAGTTATCCTGCGCAAGTAACAATGTTAGGGGGTGTGCCAATTTATATTGAAGCAACCCAGGAGACTAACTTTAAAATAACGGCACAGATGTTGAAAGCGGCGATTACGTCTAAAACGAAATGTGTGTTATTAAATTCGCCGTCAAATCCGACGGGTATGATTTATACACGTGAGGAATTACAGGCACTTGCTGATGTTATAGTTCAGAATGATATTTTGGTGTTATCTGACGAAATTTACGAGCCTTTGGTTTATGATGGGGAATTTGTGAGTATTGCAGAGCTTGGAGATGAGATAAAAAAGCGCACGATTTTAGTAAACGGCGTATCGAAAGCCTATTCTATGACAGGATGGCGCATTGGATATACCGCTGCAGAAAGCAGCATTATTTCGGCGATGTCACGCTTGCAAAGTCATGCGACGTCTAACCCAAACAATGCCGCTCAATATGCCAGTGTTGAAGCGTTAAATGGGCCTCAGGAAGTTCTTGTAACGATGAGAAACGCCTTTCATGCACGACGCGATGTGATAGTGAAACGGCTAAACGCTATTCCTGGCGTTAGTTGTTTAAATCCTCAAGGAGCCTTTTATGCTTTTGCTAATACCCAAGGCTTACACGGAAAAAAATCGCAATCAGGTGTTATTAGTAATTCTTTAGATGTCTGTAAATTTTTGTTGCAAGAAAAACTAGTGGCCTGTGTTCCGGGTGAAGGATTTGGGGCTCCGGGGTTTGTGCGTTTTTCTTATGCAACCTCTATGGAGAATATTAACGAAGCTTTAGATCGTTTTGAAGATTGGGTGAAGCAGTTAAGTTAAACCCCCGTTTTTTTATTCCATACAGCTATGTGTAGTCGTGTGGAATAACGAAACCCGTAGTCTTTGCAATAATTAATCAGCGGTTCTTCTACTGTTTTAAGCGTAGCTGCGTTATCAGCAGCAGGCATTAGAAGTACTTTTTTTGGGTTTATTTGATAGGGGTTGATATAGATTTTGATATATTCGTTTATATCGTCTTTTTTGCTTATAACGCATTTAAAACTGCTGTGAATATAGTTTTTTAAGACAATAATGCTTTCAGGGTTTAAGCATTTGCTTAAGGGCATGCCACTGTTGCTTATTTTAGGGCTTACGTTAAAGTGGCATTGCCAGTCTAAAAATGTTTCACGTGGAACAATGGTTCCGTTAGTTTCGATTTCTATAGTGGGTAAAAGCCCTATTTTATTTTTGAGAACGTTTAAAAACTCTAGGATATTATCTTGTTGAAGCAAGGGTTCTCCGCCGGTGATGATTAAGTGTGCCCCTTGTTTAAAAGCGTTCATCCAACCATTGGACTCCCAAGTTTGCAGAATAATGTCATAAGAGCAAGAATTGCCCTTTGTCCAAACTTCTATTGTATCGCAGCGCCATGAGGCCTTGTTTTCTAGGGACTTACTTTCTATGGTGCCCTCGCCTCCGCATAATAAATTGCATCCAGTAAGCCGTAAAAAAATAGCCGGGCATCCGGTGTAAATGCCCTCACCTTGGATAGAGTAAAACTGTTCGCTGATGCGCAGCATTTTAGTAGGAGCTTAAATTGAAATCTAACAACACTCTTTTTAGAGTTAAATTTTCTTTTGCTATAGAATAGGGGTATAAGTTTGCCAGTAAATGCAGTGATTTCTTTCTTTCTAAAAAATAAATACTATCTAATAACGACTTGCTTGTATGTGCTGTTAAACGAGTGGAGGTATTAAAAATGAACTGCCCGTTTTGATTTAGCATGCCATGTTGATTTAATATTGCTTTAAACTGATAGACATGGCTATGCGTTGCAAGGTAAAAAGGCGAAAAATTTGGAATTAGTAAGAGTAGTGTAATCAAAGAAATACTTATTGGAAAAAATCGTAAGTCTCTATTTTTTGATAGTATAAAGTATAAACAAGTTACACATGACCAGCACAAAATAAGGGCTATTAAAATCCAAAATTCTGTCAGCGCACTATTTTTTAAATAGTTGGCTAGCCGGATGCTGTAAAATACATTTAAGACGAGAGTTAAGATGTATAGGGTTCCTTTTGATTTATAAACTTTGCTGTGTTTATTTTCTCTGAACATTTCTAATTGGCAGGCCAATAAAAAGAAAGTGAGCGAGCTTAATGCAACTAATACTGAAATTTGTGCTTTGGGCCAAACGCCGTTAGACAGGCAGTAAGATATATAAGCATAATGTGCAATTAAAAATGAGATGCTAAGTGGACTTAAGTAAAAGCAAGCAAAAATACGATAAAATGTAGGGTAGGGTGATTGGTTATTAGTGGTTTCAAAACTTTTAGGTAGCTGTGTGATAAAGTAATATCCGCCGAAAGTAACAAACGTTAAAATAATTAATACACGGTAGTACAGTATAGATATTGTTATTATATTGAAGATATCAAGTAAAAAGGCAGTTAAGGCTAATGTTAAGAAGACACTAGTAGAAAAAACAATAGTTTTAATGGTTTTAATAAATATTACATTGTTAAATTTCCAGAATGATAATTGAGAGGAATACGTAAATGGCAGCCAAGAGCATAGAAAAATTAAGAAAAATATCAGTAGTATAAATTCTTGTTGAATGAATACAGAGTTTAGATGAAGATTTTTAAAAATAATCGCTTTGCTTAAATAGAGGCCTAAAAATAGGCAGCTGCCAATAAAATAGCGCTGAATAACTCGCTCGTTATTGAATTGAGTTGCAAGTAGGCTTAATAAAATTAAAACGATACAGGTTAAACAAAAAAATCGGGATAAAATGCCTAAATTAGAATATAGGCTAGGTATATTAGCTAGTTTATTCGAGTGTTCTAAGTATTTGTTTAGTATTAGACTAGAAGAGAGTAAGAGTAAAAAAATTTTAGATAGTTTAGTAGAACGTAAAATTTTAATTAACATAGTTTCATTTTATTCGATATTTA
>JBILGQ010000160.1:0-3754 GCA_044350955.1 Candidatus Marinamargulisbacteria bacterium
TAATACTGGTTCAATATTTTTTTTGTTGCTTTTTTCATGTGATTATATAGACTTTTAGCTTTATTAAAGTCATTTGGGAGTTTTAAACCGAAAGGTTGAAATAATTGCTGTATTTCAGGGCTAAATTTTTTGGGTTTATTCGATGAAAAATAGCTGTTTAATTCGTTTTTCATGGGTTTTATGTTTTGAATTAGATTACTACATACTTTAATAGTAGCTTGGTCTTTTTTGATAATGTTAGGAAGTAGAGTGCGTAATTTTTTGAACCACTCATAAAAATATTGTTTTGTTGTAAAATGCTTTTTATTAGAATCTTTTTGATTTTTTTCAGCGTATTCCTTTTGTTTATTTGTGAATTCTTCTTGTGTTAGAATTTTAGTTGAAGTTTCTTTTTGAAACTTATCGAGTAATTCAGTGATAGAATTTTGATTTTTTTCAGTAGTTTGATTTAATAATTTATTTCTTTGATTATGCAGTTCATCGATAAAAAAATCAGAGTTCATGTTGGTTTTGCTATGAAAAAAAGTGCTTGGGTTTGCATAGAGTAAGCCCGAAACGAATTGGTACTCTCCGTGGCTATAGGGTAGAGTACGGATTCCTTCTTTTAAGCAGGTGCTGGCTTTTATTGGTAAATTTGCATTTTCATAGAACTGTCCTTCGGCAGTAGCGCCTGGCTTATTAGTATTGATGAGACGAATATAGATACCCTCAGTTTCAAAGCTAATCTGGAGTTGTTCTTTGTACCAGTTTGTAACAGCGTTATCTAAAGAGTTATAAGCGGGGCTGTTAGGATTTTGATCGAGATATTTTTTTATCTCATGTAAAAAATTATGATAGTTTTTAGATTGTATGATTTTTTCTAAAGTGGGTTTGGCGTGTTTAGTAGGTTTTTTGTGGCTTTCATTAAATTTAATGAAGAGTTTATTTAGAGTTTCTGGTGTTATGGCAGTTTGAGGAGAGATGTTTTTTTTTAATGAATCATGAAATATTGATAAATTATCTGTGTTTTTTGCTGGGTTTGTATTAATTTTAAGTTTGCTAAAGAGTGATTTTTTTTCGCCAATGTTCATTATTTACCTCGCTTCTTACGTACATTTTTATTAACTAGGAGTTATAATTTAGTTATTAATTGACATTAAATTTGTTAAATAAACAATTTAATTTTGGGGGGGTGGCTTTGTTTAGCTTGAACGTCGCTTTAAAGCATGCTATAAATTTGCTTTGTTTTGTGATGCATACAGGTAAAATTTTGACTAAAAAGAAGGATTAAACGCATGAAAAAAAAAGTGGTATTGGCTTATTCTGGGGGATTAGATACTTCTATTATGATTCCATGGATTAAAGAAACTTATGATGCCGATGTGGTGGCTGTTTGTGCTAATTTAGGGCAAGCTGAAGAATTGGATGGTCTTGAAGAAAAGGCTTTAAAAACTGGTGCTTGTTCTGTTTATATTGAGGATTTGCGCGAGGAGTTTATTACTGAGTATATTTATCCTACTTTAAAAGCCGGTGCTATTTATGAGCGTAAATATTTATTAGGAACCAGTTTTGGGCGTCCTTTAATTGCTAAAAAAGTGGTTGAAATTGCTCAGAAAGAAGGAGCTACAGCGGTGGCTCATGGCGCTACTGGTAAAGGGAACGATCAGGTTCGATTTGAATTGACCTTTATGGCGCTTGATCCAACTTTGCAAATTATTGCTCCTTGGAAAGACCCAAATTGGACCTTGCATTCTCGCGAAGAGTGCATTGATTATGCCGAAAAAAGAGGTATTCCTATCGCACAATCAAAAAAAAGAATTTATTCTGAAGATAGAAATATTTGGCATATTAGTCATGAAGGTGGCGCTTTAGAAGATCCGGGTATAGAACCAAATCCGGATGTGTATACCTTGTCACAAACTTTAGAAAACGCATCAGATACAGCTGAAATTATTCAAATTGATTTTGAAAAAGGGATTCCTGTGGCTGTAAATGGTAAAAAATTATCACCTTTAAACTTGCTTGTGGCTTGTAATCAGATTGGGGCGAAGCACGCTATTGGGCAAATTGATATGGTTGAAAATCGCTTAGTGGGCATTAAATCTCGGGGAGTATACGAAACTCCTGGAGGTAAAATTTTATACGAAGCGCATCAACAACTTGAACAGCTTGTGTTAGATCGTGATACCTTGTTTATGAAACAACATATTGCTAATGAATATGCCAAGTTAGTATATGACGGAAAATGGTTTTCTAGCTTAAGAGCCAGTTTGGATGCTTTTGTAAATAAAACACAGGAGAACATGACCGGTTCTGTGAAATTGAAATTATATAAAGGCAACTGTGTGTATGCGGGAACTACCTCTAAGTATTCCTTGTATTTGCAAGATTTGGCGTCTTTTACTGATACAGAACTGTATAATCAACAAGATGCTACAGGATTTATTAAGTGTTTTGGTTTACCTATGAAAGTAAAGGGATTAGTCGACCGTGCAAGAGACTAAATTATGGGGTGGTCGTTTTAAAAAAGAATTAACGGACGACGCTAAAAAATTAAGTTATTCGTTAGACTTTGATAAACGCTTGGCACTGTATGATATTCAGATTAATAAAGCCCATTCTAAAGCACTGGCAAAAGTCGGATTATTATCTCAAAATGACATTGATACTTTATTAAATACGCTTGATTCTCTTGCCAACGAATTTAAACATAACCCAGAATTATTGTTGGGAGTTGATGAAGATATTCATTCTTGTATCGAGCGTTTGGTTACAGAGCGTTGTGGTGATTTAGGTAAGCGTATGCATACCGGAAAGTCGCGAAATGACCAAGTTATAACGGATGTGCGTTTATTTACTAAAGATGCGTTGTTGCGCTTAATTCAGGCTGCTCAAGAATTAATTAGTGTATTGGTTTTAAAAGCAGAAGAGTTTGAAACAGTGGCTTTTCCGGGCTTTACTCATTTTCAACCTGCGCAACCTATTTTACTGTCTCATCATATCTTGGCTTATGTACATAAATTCTTTAGAGACATAAAACGCTTTGAACAGGCATTACATACTAGTGACGTTTGTCCTTTGGGTTCTGGGGCTATGGCTGGGAATAATTATGGCTTAGATCGTTCTTTTATTGCTAAAGAATTGGGGTTTTCAGCGATTAGCGAAAATAGCATGGATGCGGTGTCTGACAGAGATTTTATATTAGAAACGTTGGCTGCTACATCGATGTGTATGACTCATTTAAGTCGCTTTTGTGAAGAGATTATTGTGTTTACCTCGCCCATAACAGGGTTTTTTAATTTGGAAGATGACGTTACTACAGGGTCTTCGTTGATGCCACAAAAGAAGAATCCCGATGTTGCTGAGTTAATTCGGGGTAAAATGGGGAGAGTTCTTGGGCATTTTGTGGCTTTGCAAACGACTTTAAAAGGCTTGCCCTTGACTTATAATCGCGATTTGCAAGAAGATAAAATTTATTTATTTGACGCTGTTGATACCTGTGAATTAAGTTTGATTTGTTTTAAACAAATGATTGCTGGTTTAAGCATTAATCAAAAAGCAATCGAGACGGCATTAACGAAGGGCTATTTAACGGCTACCGATTTTGCTGATTATTTGGTGCGGCAAAATATTCCGTTTAGAGAAGCACATGAGATAACGGGTAAAGTCGTATTGAAGGCGATGGAATTAGGGGTGCAGCTACATGAATTATCTTTGGATACTTTTAAAGCGTTTTCTAGTAAAATAGAGGCTTCGGTATACGACGCTATTACCG
>JBILGQ010000008.1:0-12264 GCA_044350955.1 Candidatus Marinamargulisbacteria bacterium
AAAGAAGGTGCGGGTGAATATTTTAAAGGTAATTCATTTTCAATAAGTTTATCTGGGTATAAAATAAAAGACCAACCAATTGAGCTTGTGGTTTTGCTTGATGAAGATTCGGATTACGATGTTTACTGTGATAAGGATGATACAATAGATTATTTAGGTCAATCAATAGACGCTCTATCAAAATATACAGACTCTTTGACAAATGATAATTCAATATTGAATGCTTGGTTAACATCAATGCAGATACAAACTGATCGAATTAATGTTTTAAAAAATATACATGATTTTAATCAAGAAAATATTGTAGCTGTTTTTCAGGGAAAAATATGTTTTTTTTCTTATATCCCTAGCATAAGTGAGTTAGGTAAAAATATCTTACTAGAGACAAATATAGATTATTTAATACTTACAGATGGTAAGCTCGCGCTAAAGGAAGGATTGGGATATCAAGACTTTGAAGATGAAGATGTTTCTGATGAGATTCAAAATTGTGTTATTAACTATATTACTTCGGCCAGACAGCATATTCTAAAAACTGACAAAAAAGTAGATCAAATTATTCATAGAACTCATTCACATACACAGGAGTTAATAAATGGGCTTGATAGTTATGCTGGGATTATATCGGGTTGGAATGGGCTTTTAGAGCGTCAAGTTGGGTCTTCAATTAATTCTGATGAGATTGTGGGATTAAAAGAGCGTTTAAAGGACTTTGTTTTAGAAGCTGCAAAGCCACGTGAACTGGAATTTTATGGAGAACTTAAAATTTCTTTGCCGGGTTTTGTTGTGGTTTTATTACAAAAAAACGAGATTAGCCTTGAAGCACCTGGCATTATTCAAAATTTGGATAAATTATACGGGCGTCTTGATGCTTATAAAGAGCTTACTGAAACGCTTAAGCAACAACATCCGACTGAAATGCAAAAATTGATTGTGTTGGATGATCAAAAAAGGGCGAGAGAGGCTATCAAACAACAGCTTAATCAGTGTTTTCATGAATTCTCGTTAGAATGGGAGGATTTACAAAAACTGTTTGATCTTTGTGAAAAGTTAGGTTTTGATAAAGATGAGTCAATAAAGGCATTATTAAAGAAATATCCAGATTTAATAAAGGATTCAATTGATGATAGCGACCAGTCGTATGAGTTTGATCATAATGCCTCCGGAGTTATTAGGGGTTTTAGTCGTATTGATAATAAATCTTCTCGAAGAGTAGTGCTTCGTCAAAGATTATTTCCGGTCAAGCATAATCAAGAAAAAATAAAGGAACTTAAAGATAAACTTACAGATACATTGGACTATAATTCTTCTTTACTAAACCTTTTAGCTACTGATGAAAGCGTTCTTGAGGATGACTCAGAGGGAGCGGCTGAAACTATAGAAAAATCTCTTGTCGAGTACTTGATTTTGAATATTACGCAAAACGGCGGGGCGTACGTCATTGCTACTCCTCCTGCTAGTAAACGAGATTTACTTGAAAATACACGAAGAACCAGCGGAATTAAACGCGATAGTGATGTTCATGTTCATAACATAACAGGAGGGGATTTTGTTGAAGAGAGTTTTAATTCTTTAGATGGAAGCTTAGAGTTACAAGGTGGTGGTGGCGGTGCTGCCGCTGATGACAATGTTGCTGAAGATTCAGGTCTATCGGCCCTTGAAACGTTAAGCGTAAAAAATTACGAATTTGTTATACAGGAGTTTGAAAAAAAGAAAACTGAATTAAGTACTGAAAAAGAACAATTACCCACTAAGATTATTGTGGGTGTTAGGGCATTTATTAAAAAAATTGAAGAGGCTAATCAGGCATTACGAGCGCATAAAGCTAAATGCGAAAAATTTGGGCTTAATAGAACTCTTGAATTGATTGCCAAAAAATTGGAAGAGTCTGATAAAAACAAAGAAGAATTATTGGGGTTTTTAGAAAAGTTACAAAATAAAGAGTCTGTACCTGAAAAAAGGTCGATTTTTTTTGAATTAAGTAACTGGCTTGATCGGCACCCTGTTAAACAAAAAGAATTCGAAAAAATTGAAAAATCATTACAAACTGAAAAAAATAAACGAATAACTAAAATAAATCGGTTTATATCTGAACAAAGAGAAGCATTTGAGAGGCAAATTTTAGAACAGAACACAGTTATTCAAAGTGCCCAAAAATTAACCGGGCTTTTATCTGATTTATCTGAAGAAGACTCTTATACCGAGTTAAGCCAATTAGCGAGCCAAAAGCAGTTTAAGATTAATCGGCCTGAAAGAGATGGTGGTGAAATTCACTTAAGCGGGATAGTGGGTTCTGACGGAAGTCCTGTTGAATCTGGGTTTATGACAGAGTCTGATGATGGACCAGCTGGCGGTGGCGGGGTTAAAAGGGATTCTTTGGGTATTGTGGTTGAGAGTGCCGATAATGGTGAATTTAGTGCTGATAATATTTTGATGAATTTTGAGCGGTTAAAAGCGCACTATTCAACTAAGCTTCAAGAAAACGTGGCTTTAACTAAAGATATGAACAAGAAATATCAAGAGCTTGCAGTGGATTTATCTAAGTCTTATAGACAGCAAAAAAAAGCATTTGTTACTAAGATACAGACAGTTACTGAAGTTATAAACAATACAATAGATGCCTATAAGTCGTTTTTAAGTGAACTAGATAGTGCGTTGTACGATAGATTAAACAAGTTGGCAGTGCCAGATAAGCTTCCTCTTGAGGGTGAAAAAAAAGAGGTCATAAATGCAAACGAAAAAAACGAGATAGAACGTTATGTTCAGGATCAACAGGATGTGTGTACTCAGTTACAGGAGTTGTTAGCCAGTTTGGAGGCTAAAGCAACGCAGGGAGAACGTGATATTATTGAGTTAACTGAGAGTTTTTCTAAATTTTCTACGTGTATTTTAGCGCTCAAAGAGCGTCGAGCTAAACTTACTTCACTGGGTTTTGATGTTTCTAAACTTAATTTTAACATAACTGAACAAAGAAACAGTTTCGGATATACAGTTTCTGTGACTGATAATGAAACAGTTGTTACTCGAACCTGTACTTTAACTTTGTCGGGGGTTTTGGTAGGTGAGGAGACCTTAGAACAAACTATTTTAAAAGGACTTGGGGTTACAGAGTTTTCTTTGCGGGCTGTATTAGATAATAAACACAGTTTACAGGCCAAATTAGACTATTTTTTGAAAAGCCAGACAGATTTGTTGCGGGCTTTAGAAATTAAGGCTCGAACACAGATAATAGGGCAAATTCGAGAGGCTGAATCTGAGTATAAGGCTCACCTTGAAGACATATCGCAGCAGAAAGAGCAGCTTTTATCGTTTTTATCAAAAATTCCTCAATTAAGCTCTATAAAAGAAGGGTTAGAAAAAGTTGAATTGTCTGAACTTGACAGTATTAATTATGACGAGATAGAGAATAAAAATTTTGATGATTTAGTCGCGTTTTTAGAACGTTTAAAATTATGTTTAGAGACATTAAGTTCTTCAAATACGGCTTTGATTCAGCAGCTTAATGAAAAATTGGTAGAAGAGACCGAGAAAAATCTCCAGAAATACAAGGGGTTTTATACTAGCTATGTTGTACCTTTAATGGGCTTTAATAAAGCACAGATTTCAGAACAAAATAAACAAGCTCTTTACGATACTATTACAGGCCAATTTTTACGTCAAAATTATTACTGGGTTCAGGAAAATTCTGATACAGCGCTTCAACCTTTAAAAGGAAATTTAGTGTCGTATTTAAAATCGTTAGTGTTTGAGACGGATAATTTTGATTTATTAATCGACATAGATACTTACTCGCAGGTATCTGAGGATATAGAATCAAAAACAGACGACGATGACGGTAAAGATACGCCAGAAAAATTATACGCGGCATTTGGGGAGTTTATTTCTGCGTTTAAGATTGACGGACTAACTAAGGAGCGTGCATTTCATCGACTGATGCAGAATGTGGATGTTGCTACACTGGATATAAAAACGCTTGGTAAAGCATTGTCGGTAAAAGATATTGTAAATCAAGTTCGGGTGTTAAAGGCTTGTGTGTCTCCGGATAGAGAGGAGATTACGTTGCGTTTTGACGACATCTTAAAAAAAATTAAAGACAGAGATGATAATATTAGGCGCTTTTCATGTATTGAGGTTCAAACAACGGATAGCGATGTATTGGCTTTATTAGGGCTTGAATTATTTGCCAAACAAGCAAAAAGCCCGATGCAAATACATGCAGATGTGATGGGCTTTCTTAAAGAAAATAAATTGCAATTTTCAGCTATTAAAGAGTGGTTTATGTCATTGGCTTTATACGAAATGTCGTATGCGCCATTTAGTGAATTTGAGCAGAGCATGATAGATCAAATGCAACGTTTGTTAATTTTTGAGGCTTTGTGTTTTGCAAACAAAGAAGTGTCGGATGCAGCATCGGCAGGTGGCGGCGGCGCTGCTAAAGAAGAGGGGCTGACAGCTCAACAGATTTTAACTGAACTTAACAAAATAAAGTCACTTGAGACTATTGATGGATATCGGGTTGTTTGGATGATTCAAGATACCTGTATGATGGAATTTAAGGACAAGACGTTTTCTGAAAAATTATATGCTCTTGAGGATGCATTAAGTGATTTTAATTTCGAATTTGGGGATGAGTTTGGGGTGTTGAATTTAGCAGCTAAACCCGACGATTTTTTAAAAATTTTTAATTCCTGTAAAAAAATTGAGCTCTTAAAGAGCAACGATTTAACAACAGAATTAATCCTAAAGATACAGGATGATTGTAAATCATGGGTTACGATTTTAGATTCTGATTTTAATCGCGAGGCTTTAATGTATTATTTATCGGCAAAAATAAAGAGGGTTCTTAATTTTGCAGCACAAGTTTACGCTGGTAAAGAATATAAAAAATTTAAAACGGAATTAATAGAAAATCTAGTAAAGGTAGTAGCTGAAAGTGGGATAAAGATAGAAGCCAGAGAGTTTAATGGCATAGAAGCTTTTGAAGACATGAAAGAGGTGTTAATGATACGCTTTTTAGCCGGTACAGGATTAGTTAAGGAACATATTTTATTAAATAAAAACCAGGATTTTACTCACTTAAATAGTAAATTAGATCGAATAATTAACAAAAAATCTCAAGCTCCAGTTAATCCTGTGTATAAGGGAGTGATAAAATTTGTAAGTGAATCTTATCTTTCTACCAAGAAGGAGGGTTGTCCATTTAATGGCACGGTAGTAGCCCAGGGTATAAATCAAACAACTAAAAATTATACAGCTGATGATAGGACGGATCAGATTCAATCCAGAAAAAAAGATAGATTAAAGTCCTATGTATTTGCTTCTGTTGAGGCAAAAAAAAGAGAGGCTTTAACTTTGGATAAATTGGAATTTACTGAAACTAACTTAGATGCTAATTCTGATAGTCATAAATTATTAGTAAAGAGAATAAATGGGTTAAAGACGAAATTTTTGACTAAAGAAGCTGATAAGGAAAAAATTGAAGTAATATATCAAAATATTTCGAGTTTTTTGGATGGAGATGATGCCGATAAAATTAATATCTTAAAGACGAAATTTTTAACTCACTTAATACTGGTTCAAAGTAAAGTAACGCTGAAGGAAACATTGCTTCAAAAGGTTTTGGATTTGTTGATAGATCCGACTAAAAAAGCATTTTCTAATAAAATTATTCAGATTTTATCTGAGAGCTTAGGCGGTAAAGAGCAGCTTGCAGGATTTTTATTATATTATGTGTATCCTCTTTTAGCCTTACAAATACAGGCAAGAAATTGTATTACTGATACTTATTTAGCTAAATTTACTTATTATAAAGAATTTGCTAGCCCTGAATTGTTTAGATCATTTTGTGAGAATGGGATTAGTTCAGATGTTGATTTTGAGTTTATGCTAAATACCTTGAGATTAATGGATGAAAAATCGCTTGTTATTAGTCGTGACCAATTACGTGTTATGAAGCATATCAAGATTGTTTTTGAAAGAGAAACTGTTAAAGTCGTGTCTTTAGGGGCCGGTATGGGCAAAACGTTTTGTGTTGATTTTATGCAAAAATTGACGGATAACATTATATTGTATGCAGCACCTTTTAAAGAAAGGGCTAGGCATGAAAAACCTAAAGAAATGGCGCTATTTAATTTGATTCAGTTGTTGAAGCATTTTGATAATCAAGATATAGAGAATAAAAAATTAACTTTTAATGCAGAATCTTTAAAATATTTTTTAGTTTATGTTAAAGAAATAAAAAAAATTTTTAGAAATGAAGAGACTAAGCCAGGGTCTATGTCTGAGCTAAATCCTTTAAACAAGTTTATTACTGGTATGCTAGATGAGATTGCTGAAGATTTAAAAATTGAATTTAAAGTTTTAATACAAAAAATAACAAACGAATTTTCTCAGGAGGATTTTGAAAAACGTTTTCTTATTCATAAACTGCCAGTTGTTCTTGATGAGTACGATAGCGAACGGTATATGAAAACCAATGATGAAACTAATATAGATTTTGATGTAAACCAAAGACTGAAAGCAATGGGTTTTTGTTCTATAGTAAAAATGTCGGCCACTGATAATGATGCTGTAGCGCGTTATAATTTGTTGTCGCATGTGAAGCGATTTAAAGCGTTTGTAAGAGTTAACTTGCACATTACTGTTTCTACAGAAGTGAATCAAAAAGGCTTAGACGATAGGATTTTTAAGGCTTTATCTGAAAAGTATGTAACAGAATCTGATTTAAATAGGGAGAAATTAAAGCGTGACTTAGAAAATTCTGTTAGAGCATGCTCTACAGAGCATCTATTATTTCCTGTTTATAAAGATCAGGAGTTACGTCAAACAAAAATTAAAAGTTATATTGAGAAAATTTTAACTGAATTTGATAAAATTCTTTATAATAAACGCGATGAATTTTTAAAGAAACTTTTTTCAGAAGAACGACATACCACTGTTTCTTGTATTGATGACGAAGAGCTTTGGTTAAAAAACTGTGTTGAGTCTTTTTTTGCAGAGTACAGTTCTTTAGTAGTTAGTGGGACTGATGTTAAGGCAAATTATTTATTGCTTCGCCCGCAGGCAGATGGGGGTGAAGTTTGTATCAATCATTATATTGAAGCAATTAAGCAGGAGTCTAAAGCTTGTAATATTTTATTGCGTGATAAATCAGGAAAATTAGTTCATTATACGGTTTCTGATAATGGCGAATTGAAATGTTGGGATTATTCAGAAAAAGATAAAACGAAATTTGTTAGCGGACCTGTTATTTGTTGTTATTTAGAAGATTCTGTGGGTGGGGATTTTGATGAATATTCGCGTGATTCAGTACGAAAAGTGGCTGTTTTATATGAGAAAAAGTTAAGCAATGCCAATAATGTGTATCAAAATTTACGAAGAAATCGTGGTGATGATGATTTTACATCTTTTGAAATTTCCTTAAAAAAAGAGGCATTTGAAAATCAGTTAAAAGAAAAAATTTCTGTAAATTATGAGACGCTATATTTTGATAATTCTGAAGTTTGGCTTACGCATAGTTTGGAGCATGTTTTAAACCTCGTAAAAAAATATAATTCACGAGATAAATTTTTATTTCAGTTAAATGAAAAAAATGCTGTTTTTGATCAAGCTAAAATAGATATTTATAAAAAAGCTGTAGAGAGCTTGTATAACGCTTCAAATCAAAACTGCTATCTTTTTTTAAAAGACACAGATCAAAATTTGATAGGATTTTCTTATACAGAGGATAATCCAGAAGGTCTTTCTTTAGAAGATGTAGGTGAATTTATTCAGGGGCTAAAAGATGAGGATGGTGTTGTATTGTGCTGTTACTCTGATTCTGACTCTGATATAGGGCAGATAGATCGCGCTTATACTTATTATGAGGATCGGTTAACAGAAGAAACAGATGGTCTTAATACAGAAGTGGCGTATAAAAATGGGTTTTTTGATGAACCGAGAAATCTTAAAAAATTTTTTAATAAGAAAATTAATTCATTGAATGGAATTGCTTTTGCTAGTGGGTTAGATGAAAGAAAAAGAACTAGATTAGCTAGTAAGCATAAAAAAAGATATAAAAGTAAAATAGATTGTTTATTGGCTGATATGAGACTTAAAAAGGAAGTGTTAGAAAAAGCAGTAAAAGCTTTAAAGCTGCAATCTAGTGAGGTTATTGAGACAGGTTATAAAAAAGTGCCTGCCTATATTTTTACGGCGATGTTGCTTAGGTGGCTAGAAAAGCATGATGATCGGAGTTATCGCTTGATTTGTCGTGTGTTGAAAGAAGCACTGGTTAAAAGAAAAGATCCTCAGCTGCAATCATGGATTGAAGGAATAAAATTGGATGAATTTTTTGAAAAAAAATATAAGTTATCAGAAGAGTCTAATGAAACTAGAAAAGGTAGAGAAAAAAAACAATCAAGAAGGAAGAGTAAAGAAGTCTCGTCGATAACCGAAGATGATAGGCATCAGTTAGCTGAATTAAAGCGTGTCCTAACTACTGTTACGTTAAGTTCTGGTTTTAATCAAATATTAAAGGAAATGCTTGGTAAAATAACAGAAATTGAAAGGTTGGCATCAGAAGCAGCACCGTCTCGATCTGAATCTGCGCTAACTGTTGCAAGTCTTGATTCAGACCATAGTGGTAGCGGTTCGCTTACAGCAAGATCGTCTTTTTGTGATACGAGAGATAGGTCTGAATCGCAAGCGGGTGAAATTGAGGCAGGCGCTTTACCGCTAACTGAAGAATCAACGGCACGAAGTCCTCAAAGGATTATAAGAGAAACTTTATTTTATTTATGTAGAGATATATTAACAAAATCCAAAGATGTGAGAGTTGTTTCGTTTGATATTCAGATGATCATTGATCAATCCGAAATCTGTTTAGATGAGATTACTAAGATATGTATGAATAATAGACCTGAGGATATAGAAAAAATCATAAAAAGAAAATACAGAGAATTCAAAGCAACCGCAAATAAAAAAATGAATTTTTTTAATGTTTTACAGGAAATATTTAAGTATAAAGATACATATGAGCTTCATGACTCAGCTATTGGACGATTGCCTAATTATATTTTTCCTGATATTAGAGATCTCAATACTAGAAGGGCTAGTATAGATAGCTTAAATCAACTTTCAAACTATCAAGACCAGTATCAACAGGCATTATTGCAGTTAAATCCCTATTCTTTAATGGCGGTTTCTGTGTCTGCTTCTGCCTTACCAAGCCCAAAAAAGGCTGGCTTAGGGCGTAGGAGTAGTTTGGCTTGGAGTAGGAGGATGCCGAGCGATTTTAATGTTGCAAACCTTACAGGAACAGGTGAAAATAGTTCGAACTTTTCATCGCCTGGATCATCGGCTTCTACTTCACCTGCGTCTCCTGGTAGATTTGCTGGACAAGGGAAGAAGGGAGATATTCCTTCATTTGGATCTGGGGGCGGAGGTGCTGATGCAGCTACTGTAACTCCAACTCCAACTTTTTTTAGAGTAGGTGCTTCTTCTTCTTCTTCTTCTTCTAAGAATACCCCCGCTAGAACACCCGCTAGTTCACCCAGTAGAAATGCTAGCAAGCTTGGTGGTGGCGGTTTTAAATTAAGACCCAATATTCTTGGACTACCAAGGACAGGCAATTCCTCAAACTTAATGCAACCTGCGAATCCTAGTGGTGTTGATGCACAAAGTTTAGCTTCTTACAGACTAAAACCTGCTAGAACACCCGCTAGTTCACCCAGAAGTAGTGAACTTGGGGCTGCTGCTGCTGCTGCTGCTGCAAGTGCCGGTGGTGGTTCAAAATCCGTTTCACCAAGAAGAAACGGTGGCGAATCTGGTGGGGGCGCTGCTGCTGCTCCTGGCTATACAGAGTATCAAGTTCCAAACGATGAAAATCGAAGTTTATTGTGGGCTGTGGTTATTGGGTATATGGTGCCACGGCTAAGTGATACGAATGCTTATAGAAAATTATTTTGTATAAATCATGTAGTAAAAAAATCAGTCATAGATTGTGAGCTTGCAAGCATTAAAAAATTTATAGATTCCGAAGATCAAACTGAGTTGATAAATAATAATAATTTAAAAGGTAGAGTTAATAAGGGTTTCATTGATAATCTGAATAGAATATTGAGAGTAGATAATCTGACGAAATTTAAGGAGGATTTAAAAAATGGTACACTTGATGTAAAAATTCTTGAGACAATCGCATCTTTGTTAGAGGTTAAAATTATTGTTCAAGGCGATAGTACTCAGTCTTATGGTAAAGACAGTATGAAAGCAGAAATACGTATAAGTAAGCGAGCGACAGGGTATAGTGTATTGCTTCTAAATAAGAAGGAAGATCCTTCAGAGCCTATTGTTGATGCAAAATTGCCAGAGCTTGGTGACACTGCCAGCAGCCCTCAAAGTGGGGGTAGTAGGCTTACTAGTCCTAAATTTCGAGTTGAATCTAATGGCGCTGGGAGTAAGAGTTTTGAGATGACAACTTTTAACAATAATGGCAGTGGCGGTGGCGGTGCTTCAGCCAAAAGTTCAATTGCTAGTCCAAGTGCAGTAGGTAAAACTAAGGGTACTCCTCTTAGAAAATCGTCTTTTAGAGATTTGACATTACCCTTAGGCAGTCAGGGTGGCGCTGCTTCTGCTCAAAAAAAAACTCCTTAAATGAACTAAAGGGACATAACCCTGAAGTTGATGTACTGCGGATTATAGGCGAATCTGTAAATAATTCTGTAAATGGTCCAGTTGCAGCAGTAGCTGTATCCCCAAAATCTGAGGGGCCCGCAGTTTCTAAAGATGAACATTCTGCTTCCCTTACCCCAACTGCGACTGACGGCGGCGGTGGTAATGGAAATTCTCTTGATTCTTTATCAGAGCGGGAAAGAAAAAGAAAAGAACTAATTCAAAAATTAGGTTTACATGAGTATGACATTCCATCAGACGGTAGTTGTTTATTTTGGGCTGTGGTCATTGGATACTTGAAACCAGCCTTGAACAAAGAGGAAGCTTTTAAAGTTGCCTTTACAAATCTGTTTTCGGTAGAGGGCGATACCGAATCTTTTAATCAATACGGTTTAGCTCTTCAAAATACAATTCGCGAATTTTTAAGAACAGGAAATATAGATAGTTTAACAAAAAATAAAAATTTGAAGGCCTTGGTCAATGAGCGATTTCGACAAAAGGTAGTGGGGCATATATGTGAGACTGAGGAATTAAAGGGTCTTATTGAAGGAGAGATAGAAATATATAGAACTAGCATGAGTAAATCAGGTGCATGGGGTGGTGAGCTTGAAATGAAGGCGATGTCTGAAATGCTAGGTATTCGTATAACTTTTCTTGATTTAGATAAAAAAGATGTATCTTTTGGTGATGAAAGATTACAAAATTTGTATGTTAAACATGTCGCTCATTCTGATAGTGCTGGTGTCGGGGTTCACTATAATTTGATGCTTGATTGTTGTCGTGAAGAAGATACTTCTTCTGACGAAGCTTTGGCTAGAGCTTTGTCGCTATCTCAAGCAGTCGTTCCGAGAGGCTTTGGTAATGGCGGCGGCGGTGCATCAAAAGATCCTCAAGAGATATCAGGGGGCATTGGCTCTGCAACGGCAACTTCGCTTATGCCTGCTCAATCAACTTTTCGGAACCCTCGTGCATGTAAAACTTCGGGAGATGGAAATTGTGCCTTTCATGCTGTTTTTGGGAGGTCGATAAGTGGTGTCTATGCTGCGCTTAATGCAGACAAAAAGCGTAGTGAATTGGCAGAGCTTATTAAGAGAAGCAAAGAGGGGTCTGATTTAGCACGATTACGTAACGAGGGTATTAAGGATTTAGTTATGCGACGCAGTAATATACCTGGCTTAGAATCGTTAAAAAAAGCGTATTTTGATCAAAGAATTCTTGCTGATGAGATTATTAATAATTGGGGTGTGTTTGAACAAATTCTCACGCGGTATCCTGATATAGTTAGGTATATAAATAGTATTTATAAAAGCGTAGTAAAAGAGTTTACTCTTAAACAAAAGTTCGATGCTATCATCAATTTGGATGAACCGGTGTTACGAGCATTAATAGTCTCAATTACAGAATTAAATGACGCTTGGGAAACCTTTTGTGCAGCTAGTGTAGTGGATTTTGATTGGGAGTCTGCAATTACACAAGAACACGTGGAGGCCTATGCGATGTACATTCAAAAACCTGGGCAATGGTTATTGCCGTTAGAGCTGCAAATGATGGCCTATGCCTTTAACATGAAAATACACTTTTATAACACAAGCGCCTCAAAAAAATTGATAAATC
>JBILGQ010000161.1:0-3736 GCA_044350955.1 Candidatus Marinamargulisbacteria bacterium
CGTTTAGGGGCTTCTACTTTTTTTTATTATATTGGCAGCACTCTTATGGCTGTTTTGATGGGATTAATTGTGGTGAACTTAATTAAACCCGGTATTGGTTCACATGTAAATTTGTCTCATATCGATTCTTATCAATTATTTGATAATCATAATGAAAATTCTGTGTCTGTTGTGTCGATTTTAAGCGATAGTGTTCCGTCTAATATTGTGTCGGCTGCCGCTTCAGAAAATATGCTTGGTATTATATTCTTTTCATTGGTATTTGCATCAGCGTTATTGGCTTTAGGGTCTAAGGGAGAACAGTTAAAAAAAGTGTTTGAAGAGACCAATGATGTATTTTTATTAATTACTAATTGGATTATGAAACTGGCACCACTTGGGGTTTTTGCTCTTTTAGCGTCTTTAGTGGGGCAAACTGGATTAGATATTTTTAAACCCGTTGCCTTTTATGTGATTACTGTATTAATTGGCTTGTTCTTGCATTTATTCGTGACCTTATCGGGTATATTGCTTATTATTGTTAAATATTCGCCCTTACAGTTTTTTAAGAAAGTGTTTCCGGCTATTGCTACTGCTTTTTCTACTGCTAGTAGCATAGCTACATTGCCAGTGACTATGGAGTGTTTAGAAAAAAAAGTAGGCGTGTCTAAAAAAGTAGTGGGTTTTGTGGCCCCTCTTGGTGCTACAGTGAACATGGATGGTACCGCCCTTTACGAAGCAGTTGCCGCTGTGTTTATTGCCCAAGTTTTTGGTTTTGATATGTCATTGACTCAACAAGCAATTATTATGCTTACTGCTACTTTAGCCTCGGTTGGTGCGGCGGGTATTCCTAGTGCTGGGCTTGTTACTTTGGCTATGGTATTGCAATCGGTGAATTTGCCTCTGGAAGGATTGGGTATTTTATTAGCGGTTGATAGAGTGTTAGATATGTTTAGAACCACTATTAATGTAATTAGCGACTGTGTTGCTGCTTTATTTGTTGCAAGCTTAGAGGGAGAGACTTTTCAGTCACAAGAAACAACTCAAGGATATGTATCAAAAAATTGAAAATCAATTAAAACATAGCCTGTCTATGCAGCGATTCGAGCATAGCTTACGGGTGGCTGATTTCTCAAAAAAATTGGCCCAATCTTATGGGTTGAACGAAAATTCTGCCTATTTGGCTGGGCTTATTCATGATTGTGCTAAAGAAATAAATCCCTTGAATAGTGAGCTTGTTTTTGATGAGTCTTGTGTAGCTGTATTTAAAGAGTACCCGAAAGTATGGCATGCTTTAGAACTGAAAGCTGCTGCTAATCAGCTGTTTGA
Organism: Candidatus Marinamargulisbacteria bacterium; assembly: GCA_044350955.1. Classification (GTDB taxonomy): domain Bacteria; phylum Margulisbacteria; class Marinamargulisbacteria; genus JBILGQ01. Next base: position 1,309 of record JBILGQ010000161.1, read on the forward strand.
TTCCTTGCCTGAAGAGGTGTTGGATGCTGCCAAGTGGCATACTACTGGCTGTGCGGCTATGAGTGCCTTGGCTGAGTGTGTATATATAGCCGATGCTATTGAACCGGGCCGAAACTATAATGATAGAGAGATATTAGAGACTTTAGCTTTTGCTAATAAAAACGCATGTATTTTTGAAATTGTGGCTTTTTCGATTCAGCAGCAATTAAATAAAAAACAAAAAATACACCCCGAGACCATAAACTGTTACAATTATTATCTGTTACGATGACGAATACTAACAAACAACCATTAGAGAGCCTAAATAAGCTTAAAAAGTATAAAATTTGGAAGTGGCTTATCGCTATTGGAATAGGGCTGCCCTTGTTATTTGTGTTTAATTTTTTTCTTTTTATTTTTTTAATTCTTAAATTAGAAGTAGTTGATATTTTTTTTAATTTATTTCCACAATCACAGTTACAAGGAGTTAATATTTTAGTCTTTGGTATTGATGATACGCCTCAGTCTAAACGATCGGATACCATTATGGTTGTGCATCTTGATAAAAAAAATAAGCGTATTGGTATTATGTCAATACCTCGCGATACCTATGTTGCTATAGAGGGGCACGGAAAAACACGTATTAATCATGCCTATTCGTTTGGTAAAGAACCGTTACTTCAGCAGACGGTATCAGATTTTTTAGGTATTCCAATAGATTATTATATAAAAATCGATTTATCTGACATCGCAACCTTAATAGATGAAATAGGGGGCTTAGACATAGATGTCGATCATAATTTGCATTATACCGATAAAGCAGGGGATTTATTTATAGATATTGATAAAGGAAAACAGCGCTTAAATGGCGATAAAGCTATGCAATATTTGCGTTTTAGGCATGATGAAGGGGGCGATATGAGCCGCATTCAACGTCAGCAAGAATTTGTTGCAGCTTTAAGCTCTAAATTAGTGTCTGTAAATTCGGCATTTAAAACTCCGACTGTAATCAAATTAGCAAACAAGGTGATAGAAAGTAATTTAGAAACTACCGAAATGATTACTTTATTTTTATATTTTAAAGAAGCTTATAAATTAGAGCGGGTAGAAAAAGCCACTATTCCTGGGGCTCCAAATAGGATAGGGGGAGCATCATATTGGATACCCGATCTTATAGCTCTTGAAAAATTAGTGGGCACTGTATTAGGTAGTTCTAGTGAATTAACAGAAGCCAATATAAACAGCAAAAAAAGGTCTGCTAATTTTGAAGTAGAGCAAACAGCACAAACTAAACAAAATAGGAAAAATGAAAAACCTGAAATAATCAGATATATAACAAGCTACGGTAAAATGACAACTGAGGAATTACTTCCTCCTGATGAATACTCTATAAAAGAGAACAATAAAAAACGACGCAAAAAAAATAAAGTTTCAAAAAATGATGTCACAGAAGAATCTATTACTGTCAAAGTGTTAGACAGTAATAAATCAGATAAAACTTTAACAGTTACTGCGAATTACTCTCAGCTAAATAACGATGAAATTAAAATGAAAGAGGAAAATCGAGGTAAGACATCGTCATCCGAGATTCAATTAGTAGCTGAAACACAAGAGTTGGCCTTACAAGCTCTTGATAAAAAATTAAAAATTGAATTATTAAATGGAATAGGTACGGGTGGCATAGCAAATAAAGCGGCAAGTATATTAAGAGATTTGTCATTGAGCGTAAAACGTATTGAAAATGCCGATAAATTTGATTATAACGCTACTCAAATAATAGCCTGGAAGGGAAATATAGATATGGCATTAGCCTTGGCAACAGTATTCGAAATTAATCCAAATAACATCGTTATTTACGATACACCTGATAAAACTATAGATATAACAATAGTTTTAGGAAAAGATTGGTTGGCAAAAGAGACATTATTGAATAGAATTAAAGACTATGTTAAAAAAAGTACTAGATAGAATTGTTGAACTGGCTGAAGAAAAGAAGGCTGAAGGTAATTGTTATTACGATTTAACGGCTGATAATTTGATTACCGATTACATTGTTGTCATGAATGCGAGCAATAGAGTTCATATTAACGGTTTATTAGAAGCGTTAATAAGTGACTTGCCTAAATTAACGAGTGAAGATACGCTAAACTTTTTTTCTCAGTATCAAATTGCTGGTACGGCAGAAAGTGAGTGGATAATTCTTGATTTAAACTCGATAATCGTTCATATTATGACGACAGAAAAGCGCGAATATTACAAAATAGACAAACTATTTGCAAGTTTCGGGCCAGTTTATCACCTCTAAAGGGGGCTATAGCTCAGCTGGGAGAGCGCTTGCGTGGCACGCAAGAGGTCAGCGGTTCGATCCCGCTTAGCTCCACCAAATTCAAAACACATAACTAGTTCATCTACTTCTTTTCTTCTATACTACTGATATGCAAAAAATGTC
>JBILGQ010000162.1:0-3725 GCA_044350955.1 Candidatus Marinamargulisbacteria bacterium
TGGCATAGGCAAATGAGAGTAAGAAGAAAATAGAGGCCATAGTCGTAAATTTGTTGTACTGAATAAAGCCCAGTAAGGGTAAAATGAAGCTAAACGTTAAACCAATAATGGTGGCCCCAATCATACCGGCCGCAATAAGTTTGAGTTGTGTTTTTTGATCGTTAGTTGTTGCTTCCTTATATTTAAAGTAAAGAGTTAAAAAGCCTAAGCCCATACCTAATAAAATATAAATGCCTTGCAGAGAATAAGAAAAACCATAAGTGAATACTAAGCTATCGTTAATAAATTGAGCCGTAGTAATAAAAAGTTGTGTTGGAATCGTCAGTAAAAGAATGACGGTTATACTGCTATGGAATAATAGTTCAAGTAAAGAAAAATGTTCATCATCACTTTGAATAGCCTTGCATAGAGAATGAAAGGACGATGGAATGAAAATGGCTGCAAATACAATTAATCGAGTGGTAAGCAACGCATGATTAGTAAAAATAAAAGAGACACCATAGAAAAACACCCAAAATCCCATTACAGAGGCAAAAATAAAAAAGCGCTTACTTAAAAAGCTTTTAACTTTTAAATGAACTGAATAGCCAAGAAGGATGTTCAGTAAACTAACTGCAATTAAAACTGATGCGTATATCATGGTAATTAGTTAAAAAATTCCCCACTCTAGAGGGCTTTAAACAATTATATTGAATTGACTGGATTGAAGGATCCATCGGCCTGAGATAAGTCTTTGGCAGACACATATTTGTTTAAGAAAGGCTCTATTTGATCTAGCAAGTTTATAGGGCCCTTCTTCATGTGAGTTGAAATTTCTTCATTCACTTTTTTTATAGATTCTTCATTAGACACCATGATTTGCCATATAATAGGTTCGCCGGTTTCACTATCATTAACGCCTGGATATTTAATATAGCTTATGGGGTCTTTTTCAAAATGAAAAACACGCAGTAGGTTTGACATAGCTTGCCCTTTTTTATCAGATCTAGCTAAGGCAAAAATACGAGTTCCAAAGCTTACTGCTGTTGCCTGATAGCCTCCCATAATTATTTTAACTAGGCCTTCATAATTTTTAGCCATAAATGTTTTGCCTTCTCTATCGCTACTTTTAATATCAAGTTGATTTATACAGGCATTACCATGTTTATCACAGGGTATTCCTGGTAAAACTTCTATTGGTAAACCTAAATTTTGAGGTGCAACAAGCCCAAGATAACTGTGTAATTTTCCGTCGCTTTCAATTGTCCTAACAACTAATGTGTTTTTTACAAATTTACCATCAAAATTATCTCCATCATCAAACCATGGGTATATTTTCGACATTTTATTTTTATAATCTAGGTTTACTTCACGGATGCGTTCAGGTTGTAACTGGCCGCTTTCAATGCGAACACCACCAAATAAAGCCGTTTCGTGAGTTGTATTTAGTGCTTGTTTTAATTTTGTAATTTGGAATGGGCTAATGATTTGTCCTTTGAAAGGCGATTGTTTCCCGGCCTTTTGAATATCAGACTTATCTTCGAATGAATGGCTTACTAGGTCTAGAAACTGGCTTAGCTTTATGGGGGAATTTAATATTTCCTCTACAGTAACAGAACTATCGATATTTTTTATACTCTGAATAGATTCATTCAAAGTAATTTTTTCTGACGAATTAGACGATTCCAAATGCATACTCCCCTTTGATAACAATCATGTTTTTTTGCGCAAAATTTGCCCAAAGAAACAACGTAATTAATACTCTTGAATAAAACTGAACTATTCTCAGTTAAACAAAAGTAAATTTAAAAGTCAAATGAAATTATTGATTGTTTAGGTGGTGAATATGCCTGATAAGTAGGCCATGATATCGGTTTTGATAGGCATAATATAACTGTGTTGTCCTTCTTTTGTTGCTAGTGCAATTATATTTTTTGCTAGTGTGCAGTTATACTCTAAACTATTGTTAAAGCAAGCAGGAAATACTACTTTATTTACATCTACCCAATATTGGTAGGATTGGATGCTTAACACCGGAGCAATTCCTACAAATAGGGTAGTATGTGCTAATTGCTCACAATAAATTTTGGCTAATTTTTCATCAAAAAAAGGTTGTGTAAATAAACCATCAGCTCCAGCATTTATTTTTTCTTGTGCATAACGCAGTTCGGCTTGAATAGATTGTCTGTAAGGATCTAGTGCACAATATACATGCAATTTAGGGAATTTTCGCTTCAGAGCTGTACACATTGCAGTAGGATGAACATGGTTAGGTGATGATTGTTGGTTATGAATAGGGTCGCCAGTAACGAGTAATACATGAGTTAGTCCGGCATCAACAAGTCGTGATATATGCGAAATATGCTCGTTAAGCGAATAATCCATGCAACGGATATGTGGCATGTTAGGGATGTTGTTTTCTAGTAGCATAGCGCTAGCCAGTATGCTACGTATAGGCAAGCGTTTTACATCTGGTACATTAATGCCATAAATAGCATTAAATGTTGAGAGAGATACTTGAGCTTCTTTCAAAAGAGTGTCTAAATCTCGGGGTACTAACTCTAAAAATATCATGTTTGTCCTATAGTTTGTTCATGCTTTGAACGTTTATTTTTAAAGGATTGTAACAAAAGATTAATAAAGAATGCCAGTGATTTGATTTTTGAAAATTTATCTCTGCAAGACGGGCTATCGGTTTTTTATGAGTGGAATGATAAACTCTAAAGCATGCAGTTAAACGATACTAAAGCTATTACAGTAGCTGATATTTTACTTTTTAGAGGAATTCCGATTTCTTATAGTTATTTAGTGCCAGAGTTTTTGAAAGACAAGCTTAAACCAGGCGTTCATGTTATTGTTCCGTTGGGGAACAGTCGTTGTAAAGGGCTTATACTTTCTGTTACGGAAGAACAAAACGCTGTTTTGAATAAGAAAGCAATTTTAGATACAGAAAGTACAATTGCTAACATAACTGAAGAGCAAGTTTTTTTGATTCAACGCTTTGCTAGTTATTATCAGTGTGTTCCATACAAAGCTTATCAGTGCATTATAGGAAATAGAAAATATCGGCCCGAAAACAGTACCGTTTTTCAAGATGCAAGCGATAGTCCCTACACATTAAACGACGAGCAACAACAGGCCTTTGATGGCATTATATCTGTAAGCGGATATTCAGAACATTTACTTCACGGCATTACTGGATCAGGTAAAACGGAGATATATATGCATCTGGCAGCCGAGATGTTAAGGCGAGGTAAAACGATTGTCGTATTATGTCCAGAAATTTCCTTAACTCCGCAGTATACCCGTCATTTTACTCAGCGTTTTGGTAATAAAATTACTGTACTGCATTCGAATTTAACACCTAAGCAACGTGATTTAGCATGGTCAGCTATTCAAGATGGGCATGTGTCTATTATTATTGGTCCACGTTCAGCCGTTTTTTCGCCAAACTTAAATTTAGGCATGATTATTATTGATGAGGAGCACGATGCGTCCTATAAGCAAGATAGTCATCCTAGATATCACACACATCGAGTAGCCAGGTGGCGTTGTCAGTATAATAATTGTCAGTTAGTTTTAGGTTCAGCTACTCCGTCAATTACTAGTTATGCGTTGTCTAAAGCATTAGTTCCAGAATCTGATTTAACAGTGAAGCGCTATTATTATCAGCTCACAAAACGGGCAACGGGGTCAAACTTACCTAGTGTAGAGATATTAGATTCTAGTATTGAAGAGCCATCACG
>JBILGQ010000163.1:0-3721 GCA_044350955.1 Candidatus Marinamargulisbacteria bacterium
AGCGCCATTTATCGTCTATCAATTTAAAATCAAACGAAATCATGAAAACCCTCACAATCGTAACAGCCATTTTTATGCCTCTCACTTTTTTAGCCGGCATATATGGCATGAATTTTAAAGTGATGCCAGAATTAGAATTTCGCTTCGCCTACCCGATATTAATTGTTGCCATGCTAATAATCACCGGCATATTATTGCTAATCTTTAAACGTAAAAAATGGCTTAATTAATATCAGTAAAAATCACTAATCATTAAACCCAGGTTTTAAACTCAAAAAAGAGCGCCTAGAATCAACCAAAAAACCCTGAGATAAAAATTCTCGGCCTAATAATAAACGAAAACCCATATCTGAACGATTACTCAAAGATAGCTCTATATGGTATTTATGACCAGAAATCACTAAAGACGTTTGAATAAGATAACGTACTTCAGTTTGACCGTTTGAACTTTTAATTGGGCGTTTTTCAAAAAATAAAGCTTCACAACACACAACAGTCTCTTCATCGTGTTGATTCGGGTGTACCTTAAACTGCAAATGACCATTTTCAAGTTCTACAATATCATAGGCATGTAAAGACGATGTTGCAGCCCCAGTATCGCTTTTAGCCTTAATTTGCACGATAGCTAAATCAGGTAAATCAACCCACTCACGCCAACCAATTATTTTTTTGATTTTTATTTTTTTACTTTTCATTCGTTGAACTAGGGGCGTATCGTTTATAGATTCCCATAAATTGCGAGGTCGATAATTCTGCAAAATTACATACCGGCTCGCCAGGTTTTATAGTAGGCCTCACCACAAGCCCCACAACAATGCCATTACACTTGGCTTTTATAGAAGTTTCATCACTAGAAGAAAAAGAAATGCACGTTGCAATAATACCGCCTTTTGGTACAAGATCACCACTTTTTACTTTTAACTCTAAAATTCCTGCTTTATTAGTACGAAGCCATGTTGTTTTTTTCACCACAATCTGAAATTCGGGCTTTATTGCTTCGCCTGTTAACATATCAAAGGTCTTCAATACGTTTTTAATACCTCGCAAACCAAACTTAATGGCATCGGGCTCAAAACGATTAGGTTCACCCGCTTCATAAGTGATTGTTGGAATTCCATTTTTGGTTGCCCATGCACGCAATGTTGTTGATTCCCCTTTAGTATCTAATATTAATACAGGATTAAAGGCCTTTGCCAATTCAGCCGCCTTTTTATTACGATAATCAACACGAATTTGTGGGCTATTGGTTCTGGTAAAAGCGGCGGTATGCAAATCAATTACATAATCACATTTTCGAACAATTTCATTAGATATAAAATGCGCTAAACGAGCCCCCAATGTACCGTCTTTTCGGCCAGGAAAGCAACGATTCAAATCACGACGATCGGGTAAATAACGACTATTTGCCTCAAAAGCAAACACGTTTACCACAGGCATACAAATTAATGTCCCTTTTTTTAATTTTGGCGGATTCAACATCAAATCACGAACAATTCCTACCCCATTCATTTCGTCGCCATGAATACCAGCTAAAACCAAAACAACAGGACCAGGCTTTTTAGATCGTATCACTTTTATGGGCATCGATATACTGGTACCCAAAGCTGATTCACTGACTTTTAAACTAAAATACTTCGTTTCTCCTAGTCTAATTGTTTCGTGCCCTATGACTAATTCATTATTCATTCTATAAATAACCTACATAGACCTTATGCGAACAGTGGTATTGTGTTTTTTTACATACGATTTTAAAGCACTCAACTTGCCGTAACAAAGTAAAGAATCGCCTTCTTGAATGGTATAATCTGAAGGGGGGATAGGAATAGACTCATCACCACGAATAACCGACAAAATTAACACAGTTTGTTTTTTAAGTTGCGTTTCTTTAATTGTTTTATTCAACAACTCTGAATCATGCCTTACCGAAATCTCGGCTACTCCATAACCTTGATCTAATGTTAAGCGTTGCCTGATATCAATTTCAGGAAAAGATGCTTGATCTTCTAAAAATTTAATGATCTCCCCTGCAACATCGCACTTTGTAGCCTGTTCGATGCCCTGTAAGCCCGGTGAAGAATTCACTTCCATGACTAATGGGCCATCTTTACCTTCTAACATATCCACACCAGCCACTTTTAAACCTAAAATCTGAGCCGCTTTAATAGCAGTACGCTCAAATTCTTTTGTAAGTTTGACCGGCTCAACAAGACCACCCATATGGACGTTACTTCTAAATTCGTTTCCTTGGGCCGAACGTCGCATCGCAGCAACCACTTTACCCCCAACAACAAAGGCTCGAATATCTTTACCCTTACTTTCTTTAACAAAATGCTGAATTAACACATGTTGCTTAGTACTTTGCATAGCCTGCACAATAGATTCGGCCGTTTTATTGGTCTCAGCCAAAATAACCCCCATTCCCTGAGTACCTTCGAGTAATTTAATAACCACCGGCGCCCCGCCAACCGAATCAATAGCTGACATAATCGATTCTTTCTGCGAAATAAAGACAGTAGGCGGCAAGCCAATTTTATGTTTACTTAAAATTTGTATGGCTCGAAGTTTATCGCGAGAATCCATAATGCCATTCGAAGAATTCAAGCAAAATACTTTTAGTTTTTCAAACTGACGAACGATAGACGTACCAAAAGAAGTAATCGATGCCCCAATTCTAGGTATCACGGCATCAAATTTTTCAAGTAACCTATTTTTATAATATAAAACGGGTTCACCATCAGTAACTAAAATTGAAAAATATTTCGTATCTAACACTTTTACCTTATGCCCTCTTGCGAAACAAGCGGCTTTAAGACGTTTTGTGCTATAACTACCAGGTTCACGTGACAAAATGGCTATTTTCATATGTTATTTTTTCCAATTATTTTTAGATAGTTTATTCGATACAAACAAAGAAGCCCCCATCACACAAAAAAGAACAAACGAAAAAAACAGATAATAAGCCCCATCAAAATTTACTGGCGAAAATTCTATTTCTTTTTGCGGGACTAAAATAACAATTTTCCATTTTTTACCCAAATAATCTGGAAAATCTTTAATTGAAGCAATATAGTTTGTTTCACCAAGCGTAATAATAAACTTTTCTTCTTGTGTTGACTTGTAGCGTTGCATCACCTTCATTAAAGTTTTATCAACTAATTTGGTGATTTTAGTAAGTTCAAGTTCTTCGTTTTCTAAAGTAGTAAACGACACTCCGCCTGGCTGAGATATCACATGATTTTTATCATCAATAATATAAATTTTAGAATTTTCAAATTCCAGTTGCGACTCTAAAAATCCCGACATATGCTCTAACTCAATATCCACCCCAAATACACCTGAAAATTCATTATTCTTATCGTATTTCGGAATTGCAGCCGTAATACCGGGCCGTTTACCGGTATAAAATAAATACACATCTGTCCAAAAAGGCTGTTCTGTGTCTTTAGCTCCGATAAACCAAGGCCTTAAGCGCGCATCATAGTCACTAACAGACTGTTGTATATCCACAACCGTTCCAAAAGAATTACGTGTTTTTATCACGGTTTTTTTAGTGTGGGGATTTACAATTTTAGTACTGTAAGTTTTATCTTCGTTACGATAAACCATAATAAACTGGCCATCTTTATTTGCATAATAAAATTTGGCCAATTGTTTATGCGGCTTAAATACATGCAAAGCATATTGCTCGAATTTAGAAAAATCAGTTACATCTATAGCCCCT
>JBILGQ010000164.1:0-3710 GCA_044350955.1 Candidatus Marinamargulisbacteria bacterium
GGGTGTATTGTTATATTCAGCAGGCTTACAATTATTGGCTGAAACAAAAAACAATGATGTTCTTAGCACCTTAAGTAAAAGCGTCAGAGAAATGTGTGAAGGCGAATTACTACAATACAATATTCGCACAAATTTAGCCTACACAGAACAAGACTATTATCAGGTAATTTATGCTAAAACAGGCACATTATTTAAAGCTGCTTGTTTAAGCGGGGCCTTGATTTCAGAAACATCATCATCTCAAATAAAGGCTTTAGAGAAATTTTCTATAGCAACAGGCAATGCTTTTCAGCTAAGTGATGATTATTTAGATTTATTTGGTGATAAAAAAAGTTTAGATAAAGAACTAGGTCAAGATTATCTACAAGGACAACTAACCTTACCCATGATCTATGCTTTAGAAAGCTTAACAGCCAACCAAAAAGAACAATTAATTGAACAGATAAAAACGAAAGACAGTGCAGGCTTAACGCTTTTAAAACAAACAATAAGTCATTCAAATGTAAAAGACCGAGTATATAACACGATTAAACAGCACAACCAACATGCCCATCAGGCCTTGAGTAGCTTCGAAGACAATGCTTATGTTAATGGCCTGCATTTTTTAGCTGATTATATTTTGGAGCGAGTGTCGGGTTAAAATTGTGATGACACTAATTAAACTGAAGACTACGATGTTAAAGTAAAACAAAGCCATCATAGCTCCTCATAAAAATCAGCATTGACACAATAAGCCCCATCCATTATTTTAAGATAAAATATTTATTGCAATTTTTAGTAAGTTTTTAACGTTAACAGTAATTAGAAGAGTTAAAACAAAATATTAATTTAAAAAAATAATTAATAAGGAGATTAAAATGGCAGGTATATCAAGTTCATCAGCAAATCAAATTTCTAAAATAACTTCGCCACGAAATAAAACGACATCCTCTAATACAAAAATAAATACCGTAGATAGTAACCAACTAAAAAAACAAGTAGAAAATGATGAAAAATTTGCTCAGTTATTACATACCTATGAGCTAAACAAAAACAATTTTTCAACAGAATTCGACCCAATTAGGAATGCGTTATTAAAAAATGACAATGCAAGTGCTGAAGATATAAAAAACGCAATCAAAGAAGCAGTAAGTACAGAATTAAGAAAGCCAATTGAAATAGATCCTATTGATTATTTTTTAGAAAGAATTAGTTATGGTTCAAACTCCTCTGCTACGCCTCAAAAAACTAAACATACCGATACAAAAGTAAAAGAAAATGATTTTGATTTCTCTAAAATTGATCTAGACGAGCAAAAAAGAATTTTAAATGAAATCGAAGAAAATAATAAAAAACAAACCCTTAACACAGAAGAGCAGCTTTGGAATCAGTATCAACGTGTACTAACAACGCGTATAGATGCTGAAACAAAACAAAACTCAACATCTGTACTTCAGCCTATAAAAGCTGAAGAACATAGAGTTTTTAATAACTCTGGTAATGATAATAGATGTGGTTACTACGGTATCGCTTCATCCGTTGCAACTCTGAATGTGGATGTTAGGGTTAATGTATATGATCGATTAGGTTTAAGTAATACAGAAAAACTAGATTTGGAAACCAAATTAACACCACTTACTCATAAAACAATTACTGAATATCATAAAATCTTAGGAGATAAATTATTTAAAAAAAGAAAAGAATTATTTCAAAATGAAATTGGTCAAAATTTAAAAAAAATGGTTACTGACAACCCAGAACAAAAAGATACTATTGAAAAAGCTGACGGGAATAGAAATGCGGACACATTCATAAATGGAGATGCCATAAGAATAATTTGTGAGAAGATTGGCCTAAGTGTAAGATTTGATATGCGTGGTAAACTGGAAGATAACCAAATCAGATTATTAAATAATAATAACGCTCATTATTACTCAGTGATTCCAGTCGAGAGATTGCCTGAATCTGCAAGACAAGCAGCTGCTTAAATTTCAACCCGCTTAAATTAAACTTCTAATTTAGGCGGGTTTGTGTTATTTTTTTCTTACTATGAAAATACACGAATGTGAAGCAAAAGAAATCCTTAAAAAGCACGGTATTCCTATTCAGGATGGTATCGTTGTTGATTTAGGTGCTGATGATGCTACTATCAATGCTGCTATTGATAAAGTTGAACAGCAGTTTAATAGCTCACAGTTTGTCGTGAAGGCTCAGATCCATGCAGGAGGAAGAGGAAAAGGCGGAGGCGTCAAATTTTCTCCTGATAAGGCAAAAGCATTTGCTAATGCCAAATCTATTTTGGGTATGACTTTAATCACACATCAAACTGCTGCAGAAGGGCAATTAGTTCGTAAGATCTATATTACTGAAGCTATTGATATCGCAAAAGAATATTATGTCGCTATTACTTTAGATCGCTCTTCCTCTAAAAACGTCTTTATGGTTAGTACCGAAGGTGGCGTTGAAATCGAGGAAGTTGCTGCTAAAACACCCGAAAAAATTATTAAAGTATGGGTTGATCCTCTACTTGGATTTCAGGCGTTTCAGGCACGTGAATTGGCTTTCAGTCTTGGCTTAGAAGGCGAAGCCTTTAAACAAGCTTGCAAAGTATTTGCTAATCTATATGCTGCTTATATAAATACTGATGCTTCTATCGCAGAAATTAACCCTTTGGTTTTAACAGACCAAGGCAACATAATCGCTTTAGATGCTAAGTTTAACTTTGACACCAATGCTCTTTACAGACAAAAAGACATTGCTGCTTTAAGAGACTTTAACGAAGAAGACCCGGCTGAAGTTGAGGCCAGTAAATTCAACCTAAACTACATCAAATTAGATGGAAATGTAGGTTGTATGGTAAACGGTGCCGGATTAGCCATGGGCACTATGGATATTATTAAGTTAAAAGGCGGGGAGCCTGCAAACTTTTTAGATGTCGGCGGTGGAGCTAATGTTGATACTGTTAAAAACGGATTCAGAATTATTTTATCTGATAAAAACGTTAAAGCCGTATTAATTAATATCTTTGGTGGTATTGTGCGCTGCGATAGGGTAGCAAATGGCATTATTCAAGCCGTAACTGAATTGGGTTTAAATGTGCCCATAGTAGTGCGTTTAGCAGGTACAAATGCTGATATAGCAAAAGAATTATTGAATAATTCTGGGGTGTCGATTATCGCAGCAGATACCTTAGAAGACGCCGCAGTTAAAGTGGTAGACGCCGCTTTAAAGGCATAAGGAGAACAGAATGGCTATATTAGTAGATAAAAACTCAAAAATTATTGTTCAGGGTATAACAGGTTCAGAAGGATCGTTTCATGCCGAGCAATGCCTTGATTACGGAAACAACGTTGTAGGGGGTGTTACACCTGGAAAGGGCGGTCAAATGGCCGTTAACAACCGCGTGCCTGTATTTAACACCTGTAAAGAAGCCCGACAAAAAGTGGGTGCTAACGTATCGTTAATTTTTGTACCTCCTGCTTTTGCAGCTGATGCTATTTTAGAAGCAGCTGATGCTGGCATTGAATTAATCGTATGTATTACAGAAGGAATACCGGTAAACGACATGGCAAAAGCCTATGCGTATCTAAAAAACACAAAATCAAGATTAATTGGCCCGAACTGCCCTGGTTTATTAACACCAGGTCAAGCAAAAGTAGGCATTATGCCAGGTTTCATTGCTAGAGAGGGTAGAATAGGGGTTATTTCAAAATCAGGAACATTAACCTATG
>JBILGQ010000009.1:0-12183 GCA_044350955.1 Candidatus Marinamargulisbacteria bacterium
GTTACTGCAAAAAGCGGTTGGTAAAGAGTTGGATTCTAAGGTGAAGCAGTTATACATGAAAGCGGATAGAGTGTACTTAGAGCCAGAACGCATTATTTTATATGATGCAAATTTTAGTACCTGTTCAGAACAAGATAAGCATTTTTATTTGCAGTCTAAAAAAATTGAGGTTTATAGTGATAAGGGCTATTTTTTAGCTAAAAAAAATAAATATTATTTTAAATATTTGCCTTTTGCTATTCCGGTGCCGTCGTATGTGTATGGAGCGAAGCAAAATTCGGTTGTTGGAGCGTCTACTTTGTTGCCGGATTTGGGTGGGAATGCGATTGAAGGGACTTATGCCAGGTATGTGGCTAGTTATTTTGTGAATGAGCAGTTTTCTGGAGCTGCCAAGTTTGGTTATTCTGAAAAATTAAAATGGAATATTGGCGGGGCGAACGTGTTTAATTTATCTGATAATACCTATGTCGGGGCTAGATATGCATTTTATTTTGATGATCATATTTTATCGTCTTATTTGGTGATGAGTCGTCGTTATTATTTAGGGAATTCAAGACAGTTAAAAAAAGAGTTAAATTTATTTGATCAAATTGCTACACGTTTTAGTCAGACAGATAATAGAGCCTCGGTTGAACTAAGAGCCGAGTATCAAAAAAATGAAATTTTGAACAATTATTGGGTTAGCTATAAACCAAAAATGATGCTTGGGGTAGATAATTTGTCTATAAATGAACGCATGCAAGTAAAAGGTGAGGTGTCGTATGCTAGTATTTCAGAGTCTCGTGACGAGTATTCATATTCAGATAATGGGTTAAAATTACTTGGGGAGTTTAAGTATCAGTATCCGGTAAATACATCTACAAACTTGGAATATAAGCTTAGTGCGTTTTTATTTGGTTATGATAAAACTAGTCATTGGAATCGTTTATTTAATACCGTTTCATTGTCTTTTAATGTGTTTTTGAATCCTAAAATTGGCTATAGTAAGCAAGTGTTTAATGATGGGGAATCGCCCTTTCGCCATGAAAGAGATTTTGTGATGATGTATGATGAAATGGAGCTATCTGTATCGCAGCAATTTAAGCGCTTTCGTTTTTCACAAGAGGCTTTTTATACCTTTGAGACCGAAAAATTTCGTCGTTTAGATTATACAGCCGAATGGTTGTTTCATTGTTGGGGGATAGGGTTTAGATGGCAGACTCAGCAGGATATTTTTTCGCTTACATTTAGCTTGTTATAAGCGAATTATAGGTCTTTATTTTTTGTAGTTATTTAGCTTTTTCATGTACATTATTTTTGAGATAGTTTAAACTGGTTTAAGGTAAAAAATGACGATATTACAAGAAAACGAGTCTGGGCACTCATTTCATATCCCTGTTATGGGAACGGCTTTTACAATAGATACACCTGTAAAACTTGGACGATTTGGTATTTCGTCGGTTATTTCTTTGTGTGACGACGAATTATGCGAAACTATGGGGCTTCATTATGCGGCTCTTTTTAAAAAATCTTATATTAGTGTTGATAAGTCGGATAAGGATTATCGTGCTAAACGTATTCAAAATTATCTGAACTTAGTAAATGATATTGTTTCGGACCAGATTAAACGCATGAAAGAGATGTCGTTTGAACATGATAATGATTTGGTGAAATATTTTGAATTGTTACCAGAAAAATCTCCTTTAGGGCAATTATATAAAGATATGCTGGCCTCAGAGTTAGAAAATGAAAAAAAATTACTTCAAGACGAACTCAAAAAACATATTTATGCGGGGTCTATAGATGCCAATATTATGACAAAGTTAGATCGTGATAATTTTGATCAGGAAAACAACCCACTTTCGCAAGAATATTCAGATGCTTTGGCCGCTTTAAGGGGCTTTGCTACGAGCAATTTACGGGCCAGTATTGTGTTTTCTGCTGGGTTTAATAGACGCTTGTACTCGTATATTGAACAGTTCGACGATTTTTATCCGGATAAAACCGGGTTCTTGAAAAAGAAAGTTGTGTTAAAAGTATCTGATTTTAGATCGGCATTGACACAAGGTAAGTTCTTAGCCAAGAAAGGCATTTGGGTGAGCGAATATCGTATTGAATCGGGTTTAAACTGTGGCGGTCATGCATTTGCAACCGATGGTTATTTATTAGGGCCTATTTTAGAGGAGTTTAAAACGAAGCGTGTGGAATTAGGTGATTCGTTATTAGAGACATGCAATGAGGCTTTGCAGAAAAAAAATAAAGTAGTATTTAATGGCTTGCCAGATTTGAAAGTAACGGTTCAGGGTGGTATTGGTACAGGCAAAGAGCAGGCTTTTTTGCTGTCGTATTTTGAAGTAGATCGAACAGGCTGGGCCAGTCCATTTTTGCTTGTCGAAGAAGCGACCACTTTAGATGAAAAAACAAGAACCTTATTGTGCAAAGCGGGTAAAGACGATTTTTATTTAAGCGGTATTTCTCCATTAGGAGTTCCCTTTAATACGGTTCGTGGTACAGAAAGTGAAGAACAAAAATTAGACCGTTATAAAAACGGCCGACCCGGAAGCCCTTGTCCGAAAGGGTATTTGGTATCAAATACCGAGTATTCGAAAAAGCCGGTATGTACGGCATCAGTGTTTTATCAACGACGTAAGTTAAAAGAATTAGAGACTTTGGGTTTGGAGGCTACGAATTTAGAAGCTGAAAAATTAAAAGTGATTAACAAAGCTTGTTTATGCGAAGATTTAGCCGCTGGGGCTTTAACAATAAATAATATAGATAATGAGCGTCCTTTAAAATCGGCTGTTTGCCCTGGGCCAAATTTGGCATATTTTTCGCGGTTTTTTTCGTTGAAAGAAATGGTGAATCATATATACGATAAAATCAATTTATTAAACGATGTGCCGCGTTCGAATATGTTTATTTCTGAATTAAAAATGTATATCGATTATTTTAAAAATGAGTTAAAAAGTTTTAGCGTAGCTCCTAATGACAGACAGTTAAAGACATTAATAGAATTTAGAAATAATTTATTTGAAGGCATCGAGTATTATAAATCGATGATTCCTGAATTTGTTCAGGAAAGTGTCTCGTATAGAGAAATCATGAAACAAGAGCTTTTAGAGCAGTATCAAATTTTAAAGTCCATTTCAATTCAGTATCAAGATGAATTGCAGGTGGCGGCTGGGTAGATTTCTTAGATTTTCTCTATTTTAGATTCTTCTTTTTGATCAGGCTTTATATTCTCTTTTGTAGTTTCATTTGTAGTTTTATTTGTAACTGCAGTGGGATTGGATTTTTTTATGTTATGTAGTTCCAATTCTTCAGGCGTTTTCTTTGGTTTCTTTTTACTTGGTTTATTCGAAGATTTAGTACTAGATTTTTTGGTCATATTATTTTTAATAATATGTTTTAATGACGCTAATGTTATTAATACCAATAAGATCGGTAGTAGACACATTGCATCAAGAGCAGCATAATAACTGTAAATAGTGCATTCTTTTTTTATAAAACTTCTTTTTTCTAAATTTAACCTAGTAGATGTTCCATATTCGTGATTTGAAGGGCTTGAAGAGTGAATAGACACTAAATTATGATTAGTATCATAAATGCCGCTACCTGAATCACCATAATTTGACATAATCTTGTCGTTGATTATTCTAATTGTATTTGGGTAAAAAATTGTATTTTCAGCTGGATTAGTCGATATTGAAAAACGCATATCATTATTTTCTAGTGATCCTAAAGTATTATTGCCTGTTCCAATTATTCTTAATGTATCAGAGTGAGTTAGATTAGAAATCTTTGCTAAGTCAGGGGTATTCTCTTGGTTTTTAAATGCAATAAATCCAATATCATCGTCACTGTCAGATTGATCAGTGTCAAAGTTATAATTTTTATCAACCCAAATGTCATCAAATGATAAGGGGTGAGGGTTTCCATTTATAGTAATAGCTACCAAACTAAAGAAGACCCATACAAGATCTTTGACTACTCATTGTTAGAGTTACAGCCGTTTTGGCTTCAGGTAAATCTGAATCAGGGCTTAAGTAAATACTGTCCCCTAGGGTCGGGCTATATAGTAGTTCTCGGCGTGAGGCAGAAGCTCCTCTTAAATTTGGTTTAGCTGTTGTAGTGTTAGTTGCAGCAGCTATATAACACATTGTCGCTCTTGCTAAACGAATTAGGTTCATATTTAACTCCTGTTTATTATTTTAATTATTTAGTTAACGTTAAAATGAAATTGAAAATTTCAAAAAAAATAAAAATATATTAACTAAGAGGGCATTTATATCTGAACACTAAACAAACAAAATTTTGGACTGATACAGGGATTCACAATCACTATTTCTTTACACAGTCTCTTAATTTCAGTACACTTAGTCCTACATAAACCTGCGTTTCAAAGCAGAGCAACTTTTGGAGAATGATATTGTTATGACAGTTAAAAGTTCTAATCGAAAAAATAATACAATGAGCCTTGAAATAGAGGTTTCTGTTGACGCTATAAAAAAAGGCATGGATAAAGCGTTTGCAGATGTAGTGAAAACAGTGTCTTTGCAGGGATTTCGAAAAGGTAAAATTCCTCGTAGCATTTTTGAGAAAAATTTTGGTACGGACATGTTGGTAAAAGACGGCGTAAATGATGCCGTTAATGAAAGTTATATTGCGGCAGTAACAGAGCTTGATTTGCATGTTGTTGATTACCCAAAGAATATAAACATTGGTGAATATAAAGAAAATCAAACTTTAATTTTTTCTTGTGATGTTGATGTGAAGCCTGAAATTCAGGTGTCAAAATATACTGGTATTAAAGTTCAAAAAGAAGATGCGTCTATTGATGAGGCGTTGATTGAAAATCAGCTTAAGCAGTTGCAAAGTTCGACTTCAGAGTACAAAGAAGTAGCAGATTTAAGTAGCGCTGTTGTGGCCAAAGAAGATTTGCTGAAAATAAATGTTGAAGCTAGTATTGATGGAACTGCTTTTGATCGTTGGACCAAACAAAATGTAGGTGTTTGTGTTGGAAGTAGTATTTTTTCGGCTGATTTTGATGAGCATTTAGAAAATAAAAAAGCGAATGAGCTTGTATCTTTTTCTGTAGAGTATAAAGAAGCCTATCATATAAAAGAAGTAGCCGGTAAATTAGTTCAGTTTAATGTGACAATTACCGATATTAAGAAAAAAGAATTGCCAGAGTTAACAGACGAATTGGTGGCAAAAAGTTCTGAGTATAAAACTATAGAAGAGTTTAAAAAAAATGTGCGTGAATCGCTTGAAAAGAAACGCCAAAATGAAGTAGATGAAAAATTAAGATCGGATTTATTGACTTACTTAGTTGAAAATCACGAGTTTGATATTCCGGAAGGATTGATTAACCATGAGGCGGGGTTAGATAGACGCTACTATGAGAATACTTTAAAACAAAGCGGTGCTACGCTAGGTGCTTATTTAGAGATGATTAAACAAAGTGAAGACGAGTTTATGACACAATTAAAGCAGACGGCGGTACTTCGTATTAAGCAAGATTTAATATTGGAAGGCATTCAACGTCAAGAGAAAATTAGTGTAGCAGAAGCCGATATTCATGCAGAAGTAAAACGTTTAAGGCCTGAAGCTGATACTGAAGAAAAAATTAATCAT
This sequence comes from Candidatus Marinamargulisbacteria bacterium, assembly GCA_044350955.1. GTDB lineage: Bacteria > Margulisbacteria > Marinamargulisbacteria > JBILGQ01. The sequence continues at coordinate 5,617 of JBILGQ010000009.1, forward strand.
GAATTGAAAGGCATTAATTTGGAAGGCTTTAAAGACATGATATTAAGAAAAAAGACTTTTGACTTTTTAATTGATCACGCGAAAATAAACTAAAAAAAGGGAGAATTATTATGGCGCCATTAGTACCTATGGTTGTTGAGCAAACAGGACGCGGAGAAAGATCGTATGATATTTATTCACGTTTATTAAAAGAAAGAATTATTTTTTTACATGATGGTGTTGATGATAGCATAGCTAATTTGGTTATATCTCAGTTATTGTTTTTAGAAGCAGAAGATTCTGAGCGTGATATTTATTTATATATTAATAGTCCGGGTGGAGTAGTTACTGCAGGTATGGCTATTTATGACACGATGCAGTTTATTAAGGCTAAAGTATCAACCATTTGTATGGGGCAGGCCGCTTCTATGGGAGCCTTTTTGTTAGCAGCCGGAGAGAAAGGGCGTCGGTATGCGTTGCCAAATGCACGTATTATGATCCATCAACCTTTGGGCGGTGCTCAAGGACAGGCTACAGACATAGAAATTCAAGCGAAAGAGATTTTAAGAATTAGAAGTCTTTTGAATGAAATTTTGGCTAGTAACACTGGGCAATCTTTACAAAAAATTGAACATGATACAGATCGTGACTTTTTTATGTCTGCTGTTGAAGCGAAAGAATATGGTTTAATTGATGATGTTCTTTATAAGTCTTCGGATACTAAAAAGTAGGATTTATGGTTAAAAAGGATGGAGAGGTATTAAGCTGTTCATTTTGCGGTAAACCACAAAATATTGTAAAAAAAATTATTATGGGTCCTTCGTCGAACATTTGTGATGAATGTATCGACGAATGTGCTAGAATTATGGCACAAGAGAAGCCCATTCAAGAGGATGTCGTAGCTGCACAACAGGCAGTCATTAAACAACAAAGCTCTACTACAGGGCCTGAACTTAAGACTAAAAAAACCATTAATGCCTCTAAGTTGCCAAAACCAAAAGATATCAATAAATTTTTAGATCAGTATATTATTGGTCAAGATAAGGCAAAGGTAGTTCTTTCTGTGGCTGTTTATAATCATTATAAACGCTTGTTTTTTAAATCTTTAGAATTCAATGATGTCGAAATTCAAAAAAGTAATGTGTTGCTTTTAGGGTCGACAGGTACTGGTAAAACTTTGTTTGCACAAAGTATAGCGCGATTGTTAGAGGTGCCCTTTACTATTGCTGATGCCACTACTTTAACTGAGGCTGGGTATGTGGGTGAGGATGTAGAGTCTTGTTTATATCGCCTGTTACAAATTTCTGATTTCGATGTAGAGGAAGCTGAAAGAGGCATTATTTATATTGATGAGATCGATAAAATTTCTCGTAAGTCTGAAAATCCCTCTATTACGCGTGATGTTTCTGGTGAAGGGGTTCAACAGGCTTTGCTTAAAATGTTAGAAGGTACTGTTGTAAACGTGCCTATGAAAGGTGGACGAAAACACCCTGGTCAGGAATTTATTTCTGTTGATACGCGTAATATTCTATTTATTTGCGGAGGCGCTTTTAATGGTTTAGAACAAATTATCGAAAATCGTTTGAATTCAAGAAGTTTTGGCTTTTTATCGGGATCTGAAAAGGGAAGCATTGATAAACATAGTATTTTTAAACATGTGCAACAAGAAGACTTGTTAAAATTTGGTATTATTCCTGAATTAATTGGCCGTTTGCCTATAGTTGCGCCTTTACAAGATTTAGATGAAGCTATGCTTTTACGAATTTTAAAAGAGCCTAAAAATGCATTAACTAAGCAATATCAAAAATTATTAAATATGGATAACAAAAGTTTGGTGTTTGAAGAAGACGCATTAATTCTTATAGCAAAGAGCGCTCAAAAAAGACGAGTAGGCGCAAGAGCCTTAAGAAGTATTTTAGAAGAGATTATGCTAGAGTACATGTTTGAAGGGCCAACGAGTAAATCTAAAACCATTACCATTACTGTGAAGGATGTTGAAGTATATATTAAACATCAATTGTCGGTAGATATTCAGGAAGAATTATTGGGAGAAAATAGCACAGTTGGTGCAAAAAAATAGGAGATGTCATAATGAAAAAAATGCTTCAATGTTTAGTTGGTTGTTTTTTATTTTGTTTAATGAATTTATCTCTTGTAGCAGAATTGCCGCAATCAAAAGAAGCGGTTATTTTAGAAAATCCATCTTCTGCTGAAGTAATACTTGAAGCAAAGGGCGTTTATTTTTCTGAAAAAAAGTATGGGTTCTTTAAAAAAAGAGATGTTAAAAAAATTGGTGTATCAAAAGCGTCTTTAGATGCGAAGCGAGCTGCTGTGTATTATTTGCTATTTAATGGAAGTGATCCGCTGATAGCAACTCCTGAAGAGTCAGATAGATTTAGAGCTATTTCAGAGATGGTGTTTTCAGATGCTACTATTAATGAGTTGGTAAATAATTCTGGGTCTCAACCTAAACAGGTAATTTCACTTAATAAAGGTGAAGGTATAAAAGTGGTGCTGGATGTGACGGTGAATGTTGCTTATTTAAGACAGTTGCTAGAAGATAATTTAGTGATTTTTTCTAAAGAAGAATTGACGCGTGAATTAGGGTATCCTTTTGTAATGGTTATGCCTCGAGCGGCTAACAATCAAGACGCAATAGAAAGTTTGCGTACTGATAAACAAGCGCAGCATATGGCTGGTGTTATAGAAAGTTTTTTAACCTCTAAGCAATATGATGTCATCATACCTGAGCAAACAGATTTAACAAAATCAGTAGCAAATACTCTTTTTCAAGTCGATTCTAAGGGTAGCTCGGCCACAATGCTAGCGATGAGTATCGGAGCAGATGTGTATTTAGATTTTAATGTATCTACTAGCAAAGGTAATTATGGCACTGATCAAGTGGCTGTGGTAATTCGTGCTTACGAAAGTACTACAGGGCGTTTATTGGGTACTGAGACAGCTTATTCAAAACAACGAGTGGGTTCGGAATTTGTTTCGATAGAAGAAGCTGCTCAATCGGCTTTAGCTAATGTTAATGAACGCATTTTAAGTTATTGGGAAGATGATATTAATAAAGGGGCTCAGTATAAATTATTAGTTTCTTTGAAGTCGCAATCATGGTCTGATGAGAAGCAAGAAGAAGTAATAGAAGATCTTTTGAATGCTTTACATAAGGTGTCTGAGCGTATGAAAGAGAACACTAGTTCGGATGAATTTTTAGATATCACCTTGTGGGCTTCGACAGAGAATTATTTTTCTGCAAGAGATGTGTACAGCGCTATTCGTTCAGAGTTTAGTAAATCGCAGAAAAAACTTGATACTCGTTTAGTGTTTCAGAACAGAAAAATTTTGGCTATTGAAATAGAGTAAGCCTAATGAGTGTTATAAAAACGCTTTTTTGGGCTATTTTATGCATGAGTCTTTTGGCTGGCACAGGCTGTCAAACTGAGAAAAAAGCTGATTATACTGTGATATCCAGAAGTGAAGAGCCACGACCCAAGTGGGTGGGGAAATCTGTTTATGAGTCGAAAAAATATATTTATATTATTGCCTCAACTCGTTCTGAAACCAATAATTCAACAACAACGTTGTATAAAACAAAAAGTGAGTTGCAAAATTTTTTAGATGCTCAAGGAGCTATGTTTTTGGCTCCTGTTATTGAAAGCTTAGGTAAGGCTCGATATGACACGATGCGAAAAGAGTTTTCGGACTCTTTATATTCAGGAACAAAAGAGCATATGCAAAAAAAGTTCCATACGTATTGGGAGCAGATTCAATTCATCGAAAATGGCCAAAATACCGTAATGTATATGAATTATGCTGTTATGCGTATAGATCGAGATGCGTATTATGCAAATGTACGACGTTTTTTTAAGAATCAACTGCGTTTGGTACGGTTAAAGGATAAAACTAAGACAGACGCTGCTTTAGAAGGTGTTTTGCGTGATGTTGAAGTTTACATAGACAAAGATAAAAAGCGTATAAAAAAGATGGAAGAAGAAACGATTCTTTTTTAGCTGTTTTTAATTATTCGCTAAGCAGCCAATTTTTTCTAGATATACCATGAGCACTACTAAATCAGCGGGATTAACGCCGGCTATTTTGCTAGCTTCAAAAAACGTTTTTGGTTTGTAATCAATTAATTTTTGCCTGCTTTCGTTTCGTAAACCGTTGATGCGTGTGTAATCGATATGGGCAGGGATTTGGGTGTTTTGAAAACGGTTTATTTTGTTGATAGTGACTTGTTGTTTTTTGATATATCCTTCGTAGCGTAATTCGACCAATGCTTTTTGTGTCGCTTCTTTTTCTTCTTCGCTGAGCGAGTCTGGAAGAAAGTCTTCAATATCTAGTTCAGGGCGTTTTAGTAGTTCTGATAAACGCATTTTTTGCTTTAAATTAAAGTGAGTGACCTGTTCATCTGTAATAGATGTTTTGTGCCAGGTTTTGAGAGTATTATTTATCAGATTGTGTTGGTCTCGTATGCGTTGGATATCAGCTTCGCTTAAAAGACCAATGGCATAGGCTTTTTCGCTTAGGCGTTTTGTGGCATTGTCTTGCCTAATTAATAACCGATATTCTGAACGAGAGGTAAGCATACGGTAGGGTTCAAAAATTTCTTTCGTTATTAAATCGTCTATTAAGGTTCCGATAAAGGATTCTTCACGAGTTAAAATAAAGGGCTCTCGGTTTTGGCTTTTTAGCCCGGCATTAATACCGGCGATAATGCCTTGTCCGGCTGCTTCTTCATAACCTGATGTTCCGTTTATTTGACCAGCACAGAAAAGGCCGGTAATTTTTTTTGTTTCTAAACTTGGTTTTAATTGCGACGGAATGATGTAGTCGTATTCTACAGCGTATCCGTATTTGAGTATAATAACGTCTTCAAGACCTGGCATGGTTTTTAAAAAATCTATTTGTACATCTTCAGGCAAGGAGGTGTTAAGTCCTTGAGGATAATACGAATGGGTTGTCCAGCCCTCGGGTTCTACAAATATTTGATGGTGATCTTTGTCTTTAAAGCGCACGACTTTATCTTCTATCGACGGGCAATAACGTGGCCCTATTCCTTCAATAACACCTGCATACATAGGAGAGCGATCGAGATTATTGAGAATAATTTTATGGGTTTCTTCGGTAGTGCGTGTGCCGTAGCAGTTCATTTGATTGTGATAATCGTTTGAATAATCGGTTTTAAAAGAAAAGTGTAGCCATTCTTTATCGCCTGGTTGAATAATCATTTTCGAAAAATCGATGCTGTCTTTTTCAAGTCGTGGGGGTGTACCTGTTTTTAAACGCCCTAATTTAAAGTGTTTGCCTAAACTAGAGGATAATGTTTCGCTACTTGCTTCGCCAATACGTCCGCCAACTGATTGTGAAAACCCTGTATGCATAACAGCTTTTAGGAATGTTCCTGTTGTAATAACTACAGAATGACAGTTTATTTCAAGCCCAGCGCTAGTTTTAACACCCATGACTTTGTTGTCGTTGATCAAAAGTTCGTTTATTTCTTCTTCTAACACAGTAATATTTTTGTGAGTAAGAACCGTATTTTTTACGAAGTTATTATAATCGTCTTTGTCGTTTTGGGTGCGTAAGCAGTGAACAGCTGGTCCTCGAGAACGGTTTAGTACACGAATTTGAATTTTTGTTTTGTCAGCTGCGTAGCCCATAATGCCACCTAAGGCATCAATTTCGCCAACGATTTGGCCCTTCGCTGGCCCGCCTATGCTGGGGTTGCAGGGCATATAGCCAATTTTGTTCGGGTCGATTGTGCATAATAAAGTAGAGCAACCCAAACGTGCAGCTGCTAGGCAAGCTTCTGTGCCTGCGTGTCCGCCGCCAATGACAATAACATCGTAGTGTTTGTTCATACCTGTACCGAATACTCTAGGGGGTCTTTTATACCCGCTTCTTTAAATCCCTTTAAACGCAATAAACAGGCAGGACATTGGCCGCAGGCTGGGCGCTGTCCTTCGTAGCAGCTGTGGCTATCTGTATACCAGGCTAATTTTCCTAATGTTTTCATGAGCTGTACGGTTTGGGCTTTAGTCAAATGCATGAGGGGGGTAATTATTTGAATCGGGTAATCGAGTGCAAGTGAAAGCGTTGTTTGAGCCGATTTTATGAAGTCCTCTCGGCAATCAGGATAACCAGAATAATCGGTTTCACACACGCCCATATATATAATAGATATCTGTTGTTCTTTGGCTTTTACAGCCGCGACCGACAAAAAAAACAAGTTGCGTCCTTCTACAAAGGTGCTGGGTAAGCCTTTAGAAGGGCTTTGTATGGGAATTTCTGTGTTAGTAAGCGCATTCGACGATAAACTGGCAATAAAAGGCAGTTCGATGATTTCGAGGGGTACTTGCGCTAGATCGCAAATTTTTTTGGCTTGTTCGATTTCAATTTTATGCCGTTGGCCGTAATGAATGCATAGTGCTGTAACTGCGTTTGGGAAGTCGTGCAGGGCTTGTGCTAGGCAGGTGCTGCTGTCTTGTCCGCCAGAAAATAAAACTAAGGCTTTTTTTTGCATGGACTTAAGTATAGCGTGATATTGGGTGTCTGGCTATCTTGCAGGACAGGGTG